>CAYZGB010000016.1:9713-21556 GCA_964477915.1 uncultured Melioribacter sp.
AAGAGCATTTGAAGAACATTTAATAATTAATTGAAAGGAGTAAACAATGGATTACGAATTTTTAAAAACACTCGGAATCGAAGAGAAAAACTATGGCGGTTCCACCGGTTTGGAATGGACTAAAACAACCGACGCCGGCGAACTTAATATTTACTCACCGGTTGACGGAAAATTTATTGCAAGCGTTTATATGGTATCGGAAGAAGATTACGATAACATTGTAGCAAAATCTGTTGAAGCGTTTAAATATTGGAGAACAATCCCCGCACCAAAACGTGGCGAAGTTGTTCGTCAAATCGGTTTGGAATTACGTAAGTACAAAGAACCGCTCGGAAAACTTGTTTCCTACGAAATGGGAAAATCGTTGCAAGAAGGAATGGGCGAAGTTCAAGAAATGATTGACATTTGCGATTTTGCTGTTGGGCAATCGCGTCAGCTTTACGGATTTACAATGCAATCCGAAAGACCGCAACACAGAATGTACGATCAATATCATCCGCTTGGTGTTGTTGGAATTATTACCGCGTTTAACTTTCCCGTTGCAGTTTGGGCTTGGAACGCAATGATTGCAACCGTTGCGGGCGATACCAACTTGTGGAAGCCTTCTTCCAAAGTTCCGCTTTCGGCAATTGCGGTTCAAAAAATTCTTGCACCGATAATTAAAGAAAACAATTTGCCCGAAGGCTTGTTCTCGCTTGTTGTTGGTAAAGGCTCAACGGTTGGCGAAAAACTCTTGAACGATACACGCATTCCGCTTGTTTCAATTACCGGCTCGGTTGATATTGGACGCCACGCTGCACAAACCGTTGCAAAACGCTTTGGGAAAACAATTCTCGAACTCGGCGGAAACAACGCAATTATTCTTACACCCGATGCCGATTTGAAAATGGCAATCCCGGCAATTGTTTTCGGTGCGGTTGGCACTGCGGGACAACGCTGCACAACAACACGCCGGTTGATTATTCACGAAAGCATTTACGACAAAGTAAAAGACTCGCTCGTTGATGCTTACTCGAAACTCAAAATCGGAAATCCGCTTGACGAAACAAATCACGTAGGCCCGCTTACCGATAAAGCCGCAGTAGCTTTATTTAAGGATGCTTTGAAACGACTTGAAAAAGAAGGTGGAAAAATTCTTTACGGCGGCGAAGTTCTCGAAGGCGAAGGTTACGAGTCCGGTTGTTACGTCGTCCCCGCAATTTGCGAAGCCGAAAATCATTACGAAATAGTTCAAGAAGAAACATTCGCACCAATTCTTTATTTAATCAAATATTCGGGTGATGTTCGTAATGCAATCGAAATTCACAACGATGTTGTACAAGGACTTTCCTCGGCAATATTCACAAACAATTTACGCGAAGCCGAGTTGTTCCTTTCGGCAGAAGGTTCGGATTGCGGAATTGCAAATGTAAATATCGGAACTTCCGGTGCGGAAATCGGCGGTGCTTTCGGTGGCGAAAAACACACCGGTGGCGGACGCGAATCCGGTTCGGATGCTTGGAAAGCATATATGAGACGCCAAACAAATACAATCAATTACGGAAAGGCGTTGCCATTGGCACAAGGAATTAAATTCGAAATCTAAATTATTGTAGATTTGCTTTTTAATTTATTGCCGTCGGGGAAAATTAAGTCCTCGACGGCAAATTTTTTATGAAGGAAACTACTTAATTGTGTTTACTTTGCAGCGTATTTATCGGGAAATTTTTCTTTTAATTTTTGTTCTACTATCGGAGGTACAAATTTACTTACGTCGGCTCCGAACATCGCGAGGTTGCGAATAATTGTTGAATTTAAATAAGTGTATTTTTCGTGAGGCATAAGAAAAATGGTTTTGATATCGCTTTTCAATTTTCTATTCATCAATGCCATTTGAAATTCATATTCAAAATCAGTAATAGCGCGCAAACCTCTTATAATTCCGATTGCATTTAAATCCTCTGCATGTTCTACCATTAATCCGTCGAACGAATCGACTTTTACGTTGGAAATTTCTTTCAAACTTTCCCGTAACATTTCCACTCTTTCTTCTGTTGAAAAAAGTCCTACCTTTGCAGGATTACGCCCTACGGTTACAACCACTTCGTCAAACAATTCCGAAGCACGTTTAACAACATCGATATGACCGTTTGTTACGGGGTCGAACATTCCGGGATAAATAACTCTTTTCATTTTTCCTACCTTGAAAATTCGTAAATAAGACTATCGCCAAGTCGTCGCGTCGGTTCAGTGGCAAACGCTTCGACGTCTTTATCTTTTGTTTGAATTGATCTTTCTATTATCAAAAGTCCGTTTTCGTCAAGGAAATTATTTGCGAAAATATTTTTTACAACTTCGTAAATATCATAATGAAAAAAGGGAGGATCTGCAAGAATAAGATGATATTTTTTTTTATTTGTTCTTGTAAACTTCACTGCTTCTGTTTTGAAAACAGTAACGTTTTCTTCAACATTTAGTTGTTTGGAATTTTCTATTAAATTTTTATAAATCTTGTAATTTTTTTCAACAAAATCGACGTGTTCGGCTCCGCGACTAATTGCCTCAAATCCCAATGCCCCACTTCCGGCGTACAAATCCAAAACCAAAGCGTTTTCAAATTCGAAAATATTACTTAAATAATTAAAAATTGCTTCTCTGTTTCTATCGGTTGTGGGACGAACTAAATCGGATTTGGGAACTTTGACGGTACGACCTTTTAAGCGTCCGGATGTAATTCTCATTATCTAACTCGTGAAAGTAATCCTATAATAAAAGGGAAAAATCCAGCGTCTATTTTATCTTTTGATTCGTCTTCAATAAAATCACTAAAATTAGGCTTAATAATTTCGATGTTAGATTTTGAATTTAATGTTTCTTCCAAATCTTTTGTTTCGCTTCCGGTTAAAATAACTTTCGAGTTTTCTTTTGTAGAATTTTCGATTGTAGGCAAAAGCTGCGATGTAATATTTTCTTCGGAATTCGAAAAAGATTTAAAACTTTCTATTTTATTACCGGATGCAGAAATAATCGAAACATAATTATCTTCAGCGGAAATTAAAAAATCGAATTCATTTTCAGTTAGTTTAGCAGCACGAAAAGCGGCTATTGCCGGTTGCTCGAAAAAATCGATATTTATTTTTTTTCTTGTCGCGAATTTCAAAAAAGCATTCGGTAAGTTTTTTTTAAGGACAAAAACAGTTACGAATTTTTGTCCGTTTATTTCTGTTACAAAATTTGAAATTAAGTAACTTTTAATTTCTTTTTGTGGAAAGAGAACTGAAAATTCCCATTCGATTTGTTTTTTTATGTCAAGCGAATTAAAAGTTTTTTCAAGAGGAAAGGAAAAAATTGTAGTAAAATTTTGAGGGAGTAAAACTCTGATTTTAGATATAGATGAATCTTCTTCCTCTAAAGTATCGAAATGATCTTCTAAATAAGAAATAAGCAAAATTTCTGTTGTTGATTTTGAGAGTTGTTCAGGGAAATCACTTGCATTTAAAACTGAGATGTAATATTTACCCTCTTTACTAATAAGCTTTGTCAAAATTATTTTGGAGTCGGTTAGTAATACACCGACTCCATTAAAAATAATTGACATCTTTTTATTCCCAAGAAGCCGTGTTTTTCATTGCATCGTTGTAAACATCACCAATCGAACCGTAGCCGTCCGGATCTTCCAAATAGTAACGATTACCGAAACTTACAATTGTATCGATTTTAACTATTTTACCCCAACGGTTAACAGTTGTATCGTACTCTACGTTTGTATCAACTTCAAGATGATAAATGCGATGTGATTTCGGTGCAAAATAAAGTGATTCGGGAACAAATTTTCCGACTGAAACCAATGCTTTGAAAGGATTTTTGGACTTCAAAGAAAATGTATCGACAACGACGCTTGTGTCTTTTCCGTTAATAACTTTTTTAACGGTTTTAGGAATGTAAGTTGTATCAAAACTATTTACTAATTTAATTACACTCGAATCTGTTTTGATAAATTCTATCAAACTATCCAAATTGTCGGTGTAATATCCTTTTTGTTTTTGCCACAAAATTTCGGCTTGACGAATATTATCCATTCTTAATCTGGATTCTTTTTTATAGTAGCGCTCCATCTTCATAATTTCTCTCGGTTGTATAATCGCCACCTGAATTAATATATAAGTTAAAATGACAATAACAACCCAAAGACCAGCATGAATGTACCAAGGTTCGCCTTTTTTCATTTTTTTCCTCCGAGAGTAGTGATTAATTTATTATTATAAACTTTTTAATCTTATCAAGTTTTCTTTTACCTATTCCTTTTACGTTTGTCAGTTCTTCTTTTTTCTTGAACCTTCCGTTGCTTTTTCTGTAATCTATTATTGCTTCCGCAGTCTTTTTCCCAACGCCGGGTAATCTTTGTAGTTCGCTAACCGAAGCAGTATTAATATTTATTAATTGACGATTTTTAAATTTAATATTTAATTTTGATTTATTTTTACTAAAATCAGAAGTTTCTTTTTTAATATCAATATTTTTTTTCGTTTTATTTATTAAATCTTTATCAACAGAAAGTTGTTTGTAATTTTCGAAAAGAGAATCCTGCACGGAATAATCAAAGTTTTCCGAAGGATTTTCGTAATTGATAAATTTTAATAACAATCCGAAAATTGCAGCAACAAGTAAAAAAAGAACAGTTTTAAGTTCATTTTCCGTAAATCCAATTTTCCTTGCGAATTTACCGAACATTAAAAATTCATTCCTAATTAAATAGGCACCTTAATATTAGGTTGACTTTGCAATTCAACTAACAATTCTTTTTCACGCGGAGTAATTTTTTTAGGCACATATATATTAATTTTTACAAGCTGATCTCCCGAGCCACGTCTGTTTAAATGTTGAATTCCTTTATTTCTCATTTTCAACAATTTCCCGGGTTGAATGCCCGGTTCAACTTTTAATTTTGCTCTTCCGGTAAGTGTTGGTATTTCAACAGTAGTTCCCAAAACCGCTTCTGGAAAACTGATAGTTAATTCGTAAATAATATCATCACCTTTACGGGTAAAATATTCGTGAGGAAGTTCTTTAAAAATTACAATAATATCACCGGGTTCTCCTCCGTTTTTACCTGCATTGCCCTGACCGCGTAAAGTCATATAATTGCCGTCCGTAACACCGGCCGGAACGTTGATTTTAATTATTTCTTCAACTCTTACACGTCCATCTCCGTGGCAAACATTACAAGGTTCTGTAATTACCTTACCAGTCCCGCCACAATTATGGCAAGGGTGAACTTGAACAAATTGTCCGAAAATAGATTTTGAAACTTGACGAACTTCGCCAGATCCGTGGCAAACAGAACAAGTTTGAAATGCTGTTCCGTTTTTAGCACCGGTTCCGTTACAAGCATTACATTTTTTGTAACGTTTTACTTTTACTTTTTTTGTTGTTCCCTGTGCAATTTCTTCAAGTGTTAATTTTAGTGTAATTTTAATATCGCTTCCGGGTGTTCCGGCTCGTGTTGACGAATGCGAATATCCGCCTCCGCTTCCGAAAATATCGTCGAAAATCGATCCACCACCACCTCTTCCGCCACCGAAAATATCGGAGAAGTGGCTGAAAATATCATTTATATCCGTAAATCCTTGGAAGCCTTGTCCGGCACCGCCAACGCCGGCATGTCCAAACTGATCGTATTTAGCACGTTTTTCATCATCGCTCAAAACGCCGTAAGCTTCGGCAGCTTCTTTAAATTTTTCTTCTGCTTCTTTATCCCCGGGATTTCTATCGGGGTGATATTTCATCGCAAGTTTTCTATATGCTTTCTTTATTTCTTCTTTCGTCGCATCTTTCGATACACCGAGAACTTCGTAATAATCTCTTTTCGCCATATTCAATTACCTCGCTAATCTTCTTTTTCTGGAGCCTGACTTACAATAACTTTCGTATGCTTTAGCACTTTATCTTTATAAGTATAGCCTGGTTCAATTTCCTGTATCACCGTATTCGGTTCGTGTTCTTCGGAAGGTTGTTGCATCAAAGCTTCATGTAATTCGTAATCAAATTCTTTTCCGTGTGCTTCAATTTTCTTTACACCTTCTTCTTCCAAAGTTTTAGTAAATTTTTCATAAACCATTTGTAAGCCTTCAATTAAGGCTTTAATATCGCTATTTTCGTTAGCATGTTCTAACGAGCGGGCTAAATCATCATAAACCGAAATTATCTTTTTAATAAATCCTTCCGCAGCATATTTATAGATGTTTGAAATTTCTTGTTCGGTTCTACGTTTGTAATTTTCAAATTCGGCAACTTTACGTTTTAGTAAATCTGCAAGCCTTTCTCTGTCTTCTTCCAATATTTTAATTTTTTCCAGAAGCTTATTTACATCGAATTCTTCGGTTTCATTATTTTCTTGCGATTCCGATTTTGTTTCTTCTACATTTTGTTCTTCGATTTTTTCCACTTTTTCCTTCTCTTTTACTTTTTTACTCTTTTTTTGTTGTTTAGACATATTTATCTTCTCCTTATTCATTTTTGCTAATTAATCTGCTGTTTTTTTCATCTCCTTCGATAAAGTTTCGGCAATATATTCAATAGCGGCAACAGTTCGGGAGTATTCCATTCTTTTAGGCCCAACAATCCCAAGTGCTCCGCTAATTTCTCCGATTTTATATTTTTTAACAATAAAACTATATTCTTCAAAACGTTTTTCCTTTGTTTCTTCACCAATAGAAATTAAAACACTGTTCTTGTTTTCGAATGTTTCGTCAATAAAATGAACAATTACATCTTTATTTTCAATAAGTTCGATAATACTTTCCATTTTCTCGTGGTCACTAAATTCAGGGTGATGAACAACCCGAGATACGCCGGAAATAAAAGCCTTTTCTTCGTTTGGAATATTCGCAAAAATTTTATCGGAAGAATTTAAGAATAGTCTTAAAATCGGGTCGGTATCTTTAGTTCTCTTTCCTTTTAATCTTTCGGGTAAAGATTTTCGAATTTCTCCAAATGTTAATCCGGCAAGTCTTTCATTCAAAATTTTTTGAACCGCTTCAATTTTATCTTTATCCAAATCCGAATTAAATTCAAGAGTTATTGTTCTAACCAGACCAGATTTTACCGTAATTACAACAAGTAATCTTTTCGATGAAATTTTAACAAGATTAATTTTATCTAATTTTGCTTTTTCGAATTTCGGGTACGTAACACACGCAAGTTGATTTGTAATTTCGCTTAAAACATCCGAAGCGGATTTTAGTGCCGAGTCTGGTGTTTCCAAACTTGCATCAATTGTTTGCTTAATAATTTTTTTTTCACGTTTAGTCAAACGTGGTGTTGGCATTAGCGAATCTACGTAAAGTCGGTAACCTTTGTCTGTCGGCACTCTTCCCGCTGATGTGTGCGGATGATTTAAGTAGCCGAGTTCTTCCAAGTCCGCCATAATATTACGAATAGTAGCCGGCGAAATTCCCAAATCGTATTTCTTGGAAATATACCGCGACCCTACCGGATTGGCGGTAAGAATATATTGGTGTATTACGTATCGTAATATCGCCTTTTCTCTTTCGGTTAACTCGACTTTTCCTTCGTGCATTATTAAATTATTATATTGTTTAAACAAATAAATTTATAAAAAATTAATTATTTTTTCAGACTTAATAAGATGTAACTGATTAAAAAAAGTTACTGCCGATTAAAGAGTGCTTTAAACATTCATTGTTAGCTTCGGTTTCAAAGTAATTTTTAAACAACGGAATAAAATTATGGAAAATTCATACGAAAAAGCCGGTGTAAATATTGACGCTGGTAATCAACTGGTTAATAAAATCAAAGATAAAGCGAAAGAAACTTTTTCGCCAAATGTTTTGCAAGGCATTGGACATTTCGGTGCTTTTTTTAAAGCGGATTTTTCTAATTATAAAAATCCAGTACTTGTCTCAAGCGTAGATGGTGTAGGGACAAAACTAAAAATTGCGATAAAGGCAAATGTTTATCACACCATTGGGCAGGATTTGGTAAACCATTGCGTAAACGATATTGCCGTCGGCGGTGCTGTTCCGCTATTCTTTTTAGATTACCTTGCTTTCGGAAAATTAAATGTTGATAAAGCAAGCCAAATAATAGAAGGATTTGCCAAAGCTTGTAAGGAAAATAATCTTTCGTTAATCGGTGGAGAAACTGCTGAAATGCCCGGAGTTTATGCTGATGAAGATTTCGATATTTCGGGAACTATTGTTGGTGTTGTTGATGAAGAAAAAATTTTGAACGGAAAAAATATTACCGGTGGTGAAATTTTAATTGGGTTTGCTTCGAATGGATTGCATACAAACGGATATTCATTAGCACGAAAGATTTTATTCCCAAAATTTACAATAGATTATAAATCACCTGATTTGCAATTTTCACTTGGTGAAGAACTGTTACGAATACATAAATCTTATCTGAAATTAATCCGTTTGTTAATAAAAGAAAATCTTGTAAAAGCTTTTTCGCACATTACTGGTGGCGGAATAGTTGGAAATACGAAACGAATTTTACCTAAGAACAGAAAGATTGAAATAAATTGGAATTCTTGGGAAAAACCAGCACTCTTCCGTATTATTCAAAAAGAGGGAAACGTATCAGATGAAGAAATGAGAAAAGTTTTTAATTTAGGAATTGGTTTAATTGCGGTAGTGGATTTGCCGCAAGTAGATAAAGTTATTGAATTAGCGAATACAATTAACGAAAAGGTTTTTGTAATTGGAAAAATTAATTAGGAAGGAACAATATGCAGCCGATAAAGATAAAATTAAATCGTGATACTAACCGCCTCGAAATTACTTGGGATGATGGGAAAATGTTTCAGTATCCGCTTAAATATTTGCGTGATGAATCGCCTGATGCCAATAATAAAGGGGAACAAATACTTTGGAAAACAATTCCGCCACCGCCTCAAGGTCCCGATAAAGAGGGGAAATACGAAATCAAAAATATTGAAGTAGTTGGAAATTACGGAATAAAAATTGTTTGGGGAGATGGATACGATTATGGAATTTATGATTTTCCATTGCTACGAACCTGGGGCGAGACTTTTGAAAAAACATTAAACGGATAAAGTAATACAAACCTAAATAACAAGTGGTTATTTTATTTGGCAAAAAAGTTGATGGAATTTATTAAATTAAAAATAGAAGTAATTAAAGTGTAATTAAATGATTTTCTATTCGATTGGCAAACGAGTTAAAAATTTTGTTAAGGTAATTATCAATCCTCGTGCATTGCGTTTGAGAGAAGGCAGAGGTAATTACTCGGACAAATCGAATGTGAAAATCGAGGAATTGAAATATCCGAACGGTAAAATAAAAGCAAAGCTTAGATATGAAAACGGAAAACTAAACGGAATTTCGATTATGTATTATCCTAACGGAGTAATTAAGGCAAAAGAAAATTACAAAGATGGACTATTGGACGGATTAACAAAGAGATTTTACGAACAAGGGCAAGTAATGAGTGAAGAATTTTACCGAAGAGGAAAGTTACGTTACAAAAGGGTTTTTAGTTTGGACGGAACATTGACCGGAGAAAGAAGATTTTAATGCTTACGGTTTTGGAATCTTTACGGCTTTCCACCGAATATTTAAATAACAAGGGAATAGAATCACCTCGTCTAAATGCAGAATTATTGCTTGCCGATATTTTGGGATTAAAGAGGTTGGAACTTTATTTGCAATTCGAGCGACCTCTTACAGAAGATGAAAAAACAAAATACCGAGAATATTTGAAAAGACGTGCTTCTCACGAACCGTTACAGTATGTTTTAGGATATTCCGAGTTTATGGGTAAACGTTTTAAGGTTACACCGGATGTTTTAATTCCACGTCCCGAAACCGAACTTCTTGTTGAAAAAATCAGCAACGAAAATGCTCTTTTTTCTGGCAATATACTCGATATTGGAACCGGTAGCGGAAATATTGCCATTATGCTTGCCGGTTATTTCCCCGAAGCAAAAATTGTTTCCGTTGATATTTCCGAAAAAGCATTGGAAATTGCCAAATTAAATTCAAAAGAAATTTTAGGCAACGAAAATAGAGTAGAGTTTGTTCTTGCGGATTTGTTTGAGGTAAATTTCTTAAAAGATTACGAATCATTCGATATTATTGTTTCAAACCCGCCCTATATTTCGCAAAAAGAAATGAAAAACTTACAAACGGAAGTTAAAGATTTTGAACCAAGAATTGCTCTTACCGATAACGCCGACGGACTTTCCTTTTACGAAGAAATTGCTAAAAAATCGGATTATTTGTTACAAAATGAAGGGACGCTCTATCTTGAAATTCCAGAAGGCGTTGCCGAAAAAGTAAAAACAATTTTGGAAGAAAAAGAATTTGCGGAAATTGAAATTACGAAAGATTATTCAGACATAGAACGAATAATAAAAGCGAAGAAAAATAAGGATTAATAATGCGTGCTTTGGTTCAAAGAGTAAGCGAAGGAAGCGTAAAAATTAATACCGAAGGAGGCGAATATTTTAGAGAAATCGGTTTGGGAATGGTGATTTTATTAGGCGTAACACATACTGACGGAATTGACGAGGTTCGTTTTGTTGCGAACAAATGTTCCAACTTACGAATTTTTGAAGATGAAAACGGTAAGATGAATTTATCCCTAAAAGATGTTGGTGGCGAAGTTCTTGTAATTTCTCAGTTTACTCTTTATGGTGATGCGAGAAAAGGAAATCGACCAAATTTTATAAATGCTGCCAAACCGGAAGTAGCGGAAGAACTTTACGAAAAATTTATTGAGGAGATGAAGAATAATTTAGGAGAAAATAAAGTAAAAACCGGAATTTTCGGTGCTATGATGAAGGTGAAAATTTGCAACGATGGTCCGGTAACTATTATTGTAGAATCGAAATAAATGCGTTCTGTAATTTTAATATTCCTTGATGGCGTTGGAATTGGCAAGCGGGAAAAATCAAATCCATTTTTTAACGGAGATTTTTATTTTGCTGAAAAATTATTTGGAATCTCGCCTTCACTTGAAACACCTTATCTAAAAAATAATGACGGAATGTTTGTATTTCCAAGCGACGCAACGCTTGGGATTGGCGGACTTCCGCAAAGCGGCACCGGACAAACCGCGATTCTTTGTGGTGAAAATGCATCCGAAATTGTCGGTAAACATTTCGGACCTTTTCCGCATTCAAAATTACTTCCGGTTTTGGAAGAAAAAAATATTTACAACGAGTTAAAACAACTTGGGTTAACTTTCACTTTTGCTAATGCATATCCGCCGCGTTTTTTTAAGTATTTAGCAAAAGGACATACGAGAACAGCAGCAACTACCAAAGCGGCACTTTTTGCCGGATTAAAATTAAACGGAATAGACGAATTAAAAAAAGGAATGGCACTTTCCCACGAAATTGATAATTCGCGTTTGAAGAACAAATTAAATTTACCCGTTGAAGTTATTTCGCCGGAAGAAAGTGCAGAAAATTTAATTAAGCTGGGGGAAAAATTAAATTTTGTTTTTTATGAATATTTTTTAACCGATCATTGGGGACACGGAAGAGAAAAAAATTTCTACAAATACGGAATCCAAGTGTTAAATAAATTTCTACTTTCAACAATTCGTAAATTAACGGAAAATCAAACACTGATAATTTGCTCCGATCACGGAAATTTTGAGGATTTAAACACAAAATCGCACACTATTAATCCTTCGTTTACTTTTGTTGCCGGCAAAGATGCAAAACAATTTGCTAACGAGGTAAAATCCATTTCGGATATTAAAGAAGCGGTAAAAAATTTATTAATAGAATGATGTCCCGTATTTCTTTTCATTAGTATCCGATAAAAATTCCTTTTTCATCGAAAACTGTATTTTTCTAATCCGGA
>CAYZGB010000016.1:21656-26060 GCA_964477915.1 uncultured Melioribacter sp.
AAAAAATTCAATAACAAAATAATGTCCTATAATTTTTTTAACAAATCTTGTATTGTAGTATCTTCGGGCGATAGTTCATACGCTTTGGTTAAATAACTTTTTGCTTTATCAAAATCCTTTTGAATATGAAATAAAATCCCCAAGTTTTTATATCCAACAGCAAGATTAGGATAAACTTTTGTAATTAATGAGAATATTTTTTCGGATTCTTCCAAATTATTGTTATCGAGTGCAGTTTTGCTGTAGTTTAACATTTTGGCTAACCAGATGCTAACCAAAAGAGATTCAGAATTAAGATTTTCGGCAATTCGTTTCCACTTGGCGTGAAAAATTTTTTTGTTTCGTTCCAAAATTTCTTTTGGTGTTTCCGCTTTATCGTAAAAGTGTATTTTTTTCATCGAACGGATACTTCCGCTCCATTCGTGTTCATACGCGGTTAACGGAATTACGTAGCTTGCAAGCCCGGCTTTTTTTATTTGTAAACCTAAATCCCATTCTTCAAAATATGCCGGTGTGTAAGCATCTTCAAAAACAAGCGTACCGTTTTGGAAATATTCTGTTTTTACTCCGAACAAAAACCCCGAAACCGCATCAACAAGTTCTACATTGGAAAAACTTCCTTTATCGAAATATTGAATATCTTGTGCCATATAAAAATTAAAGTACGAACCTTGAGGTCCAACCGAAACGGCATCCGGAAGCGAGATTAAGGCGTTTTCCAATTCGGCAATTGTTTCTTTTTCGACGTGAACATCCGAGTTTATAATAAATGTTATTGGCGTACGGGAAATATGTAAACCGATATTCCAGGCTCGCGAAACGCCAACATTGTTTTTCATTATTGCATACTGATCAATTCGCGGGTCGTTTTTTAATTGGTTAGCAACTTCTTCCGAATTAAAAATTACAATTATTTCTCCTTCGATTTTTTCCAAATCGTCAAGCAACGTTTTTATATTAAATTTGCTTGCTGGCGAATAATCTATTACCGGAATAACAAAGCTTCTTTTCATTTTATTAATTTTTCGGGAAGAAATGGAGATATTTTTAAGTGATTTTTCTCTTAATTCTTTTGCTGTTGATGTTCGCTCTTTTTTGCCGGAAATTACTGCAAAAAGCTCATCGGCTCTATCCGAATATTTGTGCGAGTTAAGAACCATCTCGTGTCCGCGTTGTGCAATTGCTTCTCGGAGTTCTTCATTTTTTAGATAAAATTCAGCTGTGTTTACTATTAAATTATCCTGGTAAACAGCTAAATCCTCGTTTTTTACAAAAAGTTCGTTTTGTCCGCTGTTTTTGGGTAAATCGGTTAGTAAAAAACTTCCGATAGATAAAGTTTCGAAAACCCTCATATTTAAATCGTTATTCACGGCATTATTAAATACAATTTTAGATTCTCCAAGGGTTTTTGCCATATCTGTCCAAAACGAGCGTTCGTAATAAAAATTAAACTTATTTTTTAGGACTTCAATAAGTTTTTCCCTTCGTTTATTGAAAACAAGTGAACCGACAAAACCAATATCGTGTTTTTTTTCATTCGAAAATTTTTTGTGAATTTCCGGATCGCCCGCCAAAGGTAACCAAAAGGTTTTTTCCATACCACGTTGCCGAAATTCCGGAACATATTCCCGTTGAGCCAAAAAAACATAATCAAAGTTTTTTGCCAAATCCAAATGAATGGATTTATGCAAATGTGTATCAATAAAATAACCGGCTGTGGGAATTGGTAAATCTTTTATTTTTTCGGGGAAAAATCCTGCAACGGATTCAATCCAAATAAAATAATCCGGTTTTTCTTCATCCGGTGTTTGCAAATATAATTGTAGAATATCAACATCTAAATAACTAGTAGGAATATCCTGTGGAGTAATTGGCAATTTCATATTTTCAAGATTCCACTTTTCAATTAAGCTTGGCGGAAGTTGTGGACCAACGGTTTTAACATCAAATTTTTTTCGAAATGCTCTTTCGAAATAAACGGCAGTTGTAATCGGATAAGATACAAATGAAAGCCAGATTTTAGTCATTATTAGCCACCTTATAATTTGTCCATTTTTAATCAAATAAAATACCAAAATTATCCTTAAAAATTATCTAAAAAAGATGAAATTGTGGCTAATAATATGCAATTGTGTTACTTTGATTATTTTCAAAAAATAAAAAAATTGAAAATATTGAGTTCTGCTTGTGTAATAATAATTCATAACGGAATAAATCACTTTAACAATTTTGGCTTGGAAATTGTTATTTTTGATTATTTAGTAATAAAATTGCGTTTGACTATTGAAAAGTAAAAGAAATTCAAATTGTTTGAAATTAGTTGAAAGGTTAGTTGATTCCGGAGATTTTCTTCAAGCAAGTAAAAAATTACCCGAATGCGAGAATAAGAATACAGCTGACTTTTATTTGTTTTCCGGTTTGATTAACCGAGGGCTACAAAGATATTCCGACGCTGAAAAAGATTTTCGAGAAGCCATTAAACTCAATTCCCGCGAACCACGGTTTTATACGGAGCTCGGTGTTCTTTATTATTTAATAGGAGATTTGAAAAGTGCGGAATTTTATTTTAAAGAGGCGTTGTTTTTAAATCCGCAAGATTGTCAAGCAAACTTAAATTTAGGATTGTTATTTCGAAATCTCGGGGATACTAAAAAAGCAATTGAATTTTTATTACAAGCAGAGAAAAATTGCTCGGACAACTTTTTAGCTAAATACAATTTGGCATTTATTTATTACAATCTGGGCGAAACGGAAACAGCAATCAAGTATGCGAAAGCTTCTATTAAATCGAATCCGCAAAATGCAGAAGCTAATTTTTTACTTGGGAAAATTTATCAAGACAAAAAACTTTTCGAGCGAGCAAAAAAATACTACCAAAAAGCAATTTCCTATAATTCTTCGGTCGATAAGTATTTTCTGAATCTTGGGATTGTATGTCATTACCTGGCTGAATTTGATTGTGCAGTTGAAATGTTACAAAAGGCTGTGGAAATAAATCCCGAAAATGAAGATGCTAAAATTAATTTGGCATCAGTATTTTCGCAAATAGGAAGACTTGAAGAATCAGAAAAATTATTTCGCGAAATCATTAAAAAAAATCCTTCCGACCGACTGGCAAAATTTAATCTTTCGTTACTGTACTTGAAATTAGGGAAATTTGTAGAAGGATTTTCCGAATACGAAAACAGATTTTCGGAAGCACAGAAAAGTGTTTTCCCGGAAATTCCCTTTTGGAAAGGTGAAAATTTAAGTGGTAAAACTATTTTTGTTCTTGACGAACAAGGAATTGGCGATGTAATTCAATTTGTTAGATATTTACCGTTTTTAAGAGAAAAAGGTGCAAAAGTAATTTTGCAGACTAAAAAAAGTTTGGTTTCTCTTTTTAAGAAAAATAATATTGCCGATGAAATAATTTCGGATTTGCCCAAATCAGTAAAAGCCGATTTTAAGATTTATCTTGTTTCGTTACCGTTTGTTACGCAAAAGTATATTTTGGAAATTACAGAATATATTAAGCCCACAAAAAAAATTTCCATTCCATTTGAAGATGATGTTAAACCTAAAATAGCCATTACTTGGCGTGGTAATCCGCAAAATATTTTCGATAAACTTCGCTCTTTCGAACTTAAAGAATTTTCGAAAATTTTCAACACCGGTGCATTGTTTTATTCTTTTCAAATAGACGCAACCGAAGATGAAAAAGCATTTTTGAAGCAATTGGGGATTATAGATTTATCGGAGAAAATTAAAAATTTTGAAGATACGGCGAATTATCTTGCAAAAATGGATTTGGTTATCAGTGTGGATACTGCTCTTGCACATATTGCCGGAGCAATGAATATTCCTGTTTGGATTATTATTGGCGAACACGATTGGCGTTGGGGAATAGATTCGGAAAAAACCAAATGGTATAATTCCGCAAGATTAATAAGATTTTCAAAATTTGGCGGAAAAAATAAAGTATTACCGTATTTAAAAAAGGAGATTATAAATCAAGGAAAGAAGATCTACAAACAAAAGATTTTATTGTTGAAATATTACGGAATGATGAATCTTGAGGAAAAACGCCTTGATGAAGCGGAAAAGTATTTTCGAAAATTATTGGAATTTGAAATAGATTATGAAATTTTATTTTATCTCGGGTATGTTCATTTCCTAAAAGAAAAGTATGATTTGGCAATTGAATTAATTGAAAAATCGTTGGAAATAAATAACGATTTTTATGAAGCACATAAAATTGCCGGCTCAATTTATCTTAAAAAAAGTGATTTTGAAAACTCGGCAAAACATTACGAAAAAATTATTAACCAAGTTAACGAAAGCGATATTTTAAATAATTACGGATTTGTTCTTTATTCGCTAAAAAGATTTGATGAGGCGGAAAAATATTTTGAGAAAGCAATC
>CAYZGB010000017.1:0-4639 GCA_964477915.1 uncultured Melioribacter sp.
AAAGTTCGATTGCAAAGTCCAATAAAACAAGGATTGAAACTTAATAAATATAATTACACTAAAATTAGCCCAGTATTGTTCGATTGTAAAGTCCAATAAAACAAGGATTGAAACCCGCCGCAGTTGAAACTGCTATTATTGTGTTTACGGTAACTTGTTTTAATCGAACTATTGTAGAATTGTCCCAATTTTATTCTTGTTCATTTTTTAAAATAGTTTATTCGCATTACGTCTTTCCATTTCGGGCTAATTCTATTGTGTAAGTCGTGATATTCGAACTACTGCCAATTTTTTAAAAATGTTCACAAAGGAGTTTTTCTGTGTTGCTTTCTTTAAGAAAGCACTCAACGAAAACTAATCTTGCGACACGCAATC
Organism: uncultured Melioribacter sp.; assembly: GCA_964477915.1. GTDB lineage: Bacteria > Bacteroidota > Ignavibacteria > Ignavibacteriales > Melioribacteraceae > WGAL01. The sequence continues at coordinate 376 of CAYZGB010000017.1, forward strand.
GAAATACAAAACAAAACCTTTGATCCGAAATAGAACAAGCGAAAAGATTTTGAGTTCGATGTCGAAGATTACTTCGAAAGACATAAAAAAAGAAGACTTGGCGTTTCGTAACTGTGAACACAGATTTTAAAACATTTGACTATATAAACATAAACAAATGTTTGTACACAAGTAATAATATTTGGCGTTGAATTTAACGATGAACAGAGTGCTGAAAAAATTAAGGGAAGACGAAGTGAAAGATTAATCTTTGCGGAGTTTTCTTCGCTCATCCCAAGTTAAATCCCGTGGGTGAGGGAATATTCTGGAAATCAAATATGCAATTATTACAAGGAGTATAAATAAAATTAATTTCATATCATTAAATTAGTATTGAAAAAATAAATAAATGTCAAGCGTAAACGAAATAAATCCTATACTGACCATAGATGGTAAATAAACGCTTGAAACGTTAAAATTAACATACGAAAACGGGAAAAAGTGTTATGCAAGTCGCGAAATCACCTTGGGAAACCTATTGTAGGGGTTATAATTGTCGTCATCGCTGGGCTCCGGTTATTAGCGAGATAGATTGGAATTTGTTTATTGCACAAAATTGGAATGATAAATTGGAAATATCTTCGAATGACGAAAAGAAGGTTTTATTAAGCGAACTTGATTTCGCACGTAGTGCTTCGGCACTCGGCAAAAAGGTGGAAATTAATGACGCAGTAAAAAATTTAAAAGGAAAGATAGCGATTTGATTTTTGAAGGCAAATAAGTTCAATTAAAACAAGTGGTTACGGATAACATTAATTCGCTCGGTCGATTGCCGAGAAGAGATCAATCTGATTTGATTAATTAATAAAAATATTGCTAATAAGGAGTGGGAAAGACTGCTTACAAAATATAAGAGGTTATTAACTAACCATATTGAAAAGGAAATTTTGGTTTATACCAATAACAAATTTATTGAGGTAGTAAATGTTTAAGAAGGATAATGAAAAATACAAAAAGGAAATTTTAGAACAGATTGAAGAATATAAGAATCAGAATATCTTAACAAAAAGAGAAGCTGGGATAGTTCTTTGGGCAAAGCTCGATTTTTTCGCTCAATTTGGGCTTATGGACGTTGAGGTTGTTACCGAATTTTCTAAAATTGTCCAAAAAGAATTTGGAATTGATTTTGATGAGATGTGGAGCATTGTTTATTAATTGAAAATTATTAGATAAAGAAACATTTAAATAAAAAAGTTTTTTTAGTACAAGGGAATAATATCAGGGAATATTAAAATGACAATTGATGAGAACTGGGCAAAGAAAGATTTATCGGATATTTTTGATGAATTCCGTGAGAATAATTGGAAGGACAAACTTCGTGGGGCTGCCTTAATAGGGAGGATAGACGCATATTCCGATTTAGGAATATTAACATCCGATGAGGCGGAAAGGTTAATCGAAAAAGTAATGAAGATATGCGACCTTACGGTTGATGACTGGGATAAAATAATGTTTTATGGAGGTTAATAATTCATTTTATTGAAATTAGCAAAGAAATACAAGAGAAAAGCTTTGAGCGATTACTCGGGAAATATAGTAATTTTATAAGAAAACCTAATGGGAAGAAGATTATATTGTAAATAAACAGAAAATTTTGGGAGGCGAATAATGATTGAGACTGAATCAAGCGAGGTTTACAAAAAAGAGATTTTAGAACAGATTGAAGAATATAAGAAACAGAATATTTTGACAAAAAGGGAAGCCGGCATTGTCCTCTGGACAAAACTTGATATTTTTGCTCAATTCCATATTATGGACCTAGATGATATTGCAGAACTTTCAAGAATTGTAGAGAAAGAATTCGGAATTGATTTTGATGAGTTGTGGAGCATCGTTTATTAATTGAAAAATGAAAATGATTGAATGTTATATTACTCATACTTGAAACTATAGTAAAATTATCTTACTTTATTTTTAAGTGTATTTATTGCGTGAACTTCTTTTTATCGTTAAGTTGAGCATTTCACAAGCAAATATGGTTGATAAAATTATATATTCTTACAAAATGAGACCGATTGAGAAAATCTCGGGAATAATTTCCGCTTTGAATTTTCTTGCTCTTTTCTTTGTTCACGAAGCCCCTATTTCAAAAACTATTATTGTATGGTGGTATTTTTTAACCGCAATGCCTTTCTTAAATTATTTGAGCGAAATTTTTCCAGAAGGTCGCCCTGTTAAAGAAACGAACGTACCCGAAATCGAAAATTATGTAATTTCAAAATCCGAAAAATTTATAGCTGTTTTTTATACCGCACTTGCATTGATGGTTTTAATTATTTTGTTTCCTTTTTTACCTTTTACTGCTTTGATAATTGCGGCTGTATTTTTAATTATTCCATATATTATTTTTAGTAAATTGCTTAATAATTTTTATAACACGAATAGTTAATAGTTTTCAAAATTTTATAATTTTTAGAATTCTAGAATAAAAAGAAAGAATTATATAAACTCGGAATAATATATGAGCAAACTAAAAGTTCTTAAATATAAAAACGATTGTGGTGATGAGGAAACCCAGATTGCAGATATTCCGGAAGATTTATTTAGAAAAATTAAAGAAAAATAGAGATTTTTATAAAGCACACAAGGTATCCGACGTGGAAAAGAAAAAATATTTTGAAAAGCAAAGTAAGCTGTTTATTTGAATTAGAGTTTAATCGTTAAACTAAATTTAGGGATTTTAATGAAAGACTATAAAGTTTCGGAATTGGATAAATTTATTGCCGTTGTTTTCACATTACTTGCCGTTGTTGTTTATCTCGTTTTATCGCCGTTTTTGCCCCTTACCGCATTGATAATCTCTTTTTTAATTTTCACTATTCCTTTGGATATTTTTTACAAATGGTTCGATAATTATTTCGGTTCCCACCTTTAATGTTTACAGAATACTTTCGGAATTAAATTATTTTTCCTTTACGTATTGCCAAATTTAAAATAAAAAAAGGGGAACTTACATCCCCCCTTTTTCGTGATGTGAAATGAAATTATTTTCTTTTTTAACCGCAACCGCCAAGAGCACGTTTTGCTTTGGGAATAACTACTTTCTTTGGTTTAGCATCTTTGATTATTTTCGGTAAAACGGATGCTGCGTATGCACGGAATTTCCAAGTATCGCGTTCTGCTCTTGTTTTGGGTTCTTGCGGTGGTTTTACAAATCCAAGAATATTTTTCTGGAATGCAGGATAACCGCCTTTTAAGATGTAATACGAGGAAGTATCAAATCCCAATTCTTCTGCAAGATGATATGCTTTGAGTTCTTCTTTATCATCATTAGCAAAGAATACGATTTGTTTATCAAATCTGTTTAAAACATTTTTGATATTGTCCGTCCAAAAATCGGCGGGTTTAACATTTAAAGCATAAGGTAAAGTACCTTTTTTGTCTTCATCTTGTGATCTTAAATCAATTAGCTGAAGTTTCGGATCCTTCATAATCAAACGTAAAGCAAGCTCATCGTGGTCAATTGTTTTTGCTTTAACATTTTTTGCAAAAGCATCGGTTTTGTAAGCTTGCAAAAGTGCTTGTTTATAAGGATACATAAACAATGCCGAAAAAGCTACTATAAAAGCAACTATCGTAATTCCGATAAGTTTACCTTTGGGCGTCGGGTCGTTGATTACGCCGTTATTAACTTTGCTTTCTATTGCATTTACACCCCAGTAGGAAAGGAATGCAATTATGATTATCAAGAAAGCAAAAACACCCATCGACATTCCAAGCATATTATGTATTTGCGGAATACCGAGATACGAGCCTTTGTAAATATCAACAAAAGCGGGATAACCAACGATGAAGAAGAAAATTCCTAACGCTACACCAATAACGAAAAACAGAGCATCAATCTTACCAATAAATGTTGCACAAATACTTGTACCGGGGCAAAAACCACCAAGTAAAAATCCGATACCCATAATTATTCCGCCAACAATTACAGACCACAAAAAGAGCGGATTAATGTAAATTAAATCAAGATCGAGTAAATCCAAATATGATAAAAGCAAAATGCCGAACATCGCCGTGACTGCGGCGGTAAAAAATACGCGCCAAACGGTAAAATCATATCCGTAAAAAAGTCCGACGAGCTTTTTAGACGTTGAAAAACCGGCTTGTTCCAAAAGGAAACCGAAGAAAAAGCCGATAACAACTGCCAAAATTAAATTCAGATTCGGTTCTGGAAATAAAGGTCCCATTTATTTTCTCTCCAATTTTTTACAACCAAAGTTTT
>CAYZGB010000017.1:4739-24524 GCA_964477915.1 uncultured Melioribacter sp.
CCGGAGACAAATGCACCGATAATTACACCGATAATCTCGAAAATCAGCCACGATTTAAGAGGATCATCGGGATGAGTTGCCTTGTAACTTTTCATATAATCCAAGCTTTGAGTTGAGGAAGGACTAACGGTTTCTACGGTTTTAATTACTACAGCTTTAACAGCACCGCTTGCACCAAGTCCGTCCCCACTAATGTAAATGGCAACAACAATCAAAACTCCCAATAAAAATCCGGCAAGGTACGGATTCATATATTTTGTTTTCTTTTCCATTTTTTATCCCAAATTATTATTTGTTTCTTCGGTTTCTTCATCATCTTCAATTTTTTCCCAACCGGTAATCATTGCTTTTAAGTTGGTAAGAACAGTGTGTCCGGTTGTAATCAAATAAAGATGCCCAATAACAAAAATTACCAAAAAATAAGCACCTGCTGTGTGAATAAGAGCAATTGTTTCAAGTGATTTTACGTGAAGCGGATTAACCGTAACAGCTTGCGGAACTCTGTAATACATATACAAAAGTCCGGTAAAAATCATAAATGGAATAATAACTACCATCAACATAAAATATGTAATTTTTTGAAGCGGATTTAATTTACTTAAAACCGTTTTCTTGACAGGGTGAGGAGCGTTTTTGAAAATTCCCAACAAATAATAATCAATTTGTGCTTTCATATTTTTGATTGTGGGAACGTATTGTCTCCATTCACCAACGGCAATGTGCCAGAAAAATGTTAAGAAAATTAACGCAAGCAAAGCCCAACCGGCATAGCGATGATACATTACGGCATTTTCGTATCCGAAAAATGAATACGAGCCGTGAACTTCGAAACCGGTAAAAGCAAGAAACAAAATTAATATTGCTTGCGTCCAGTGCCAAAAACGTTCGAAAGCCTTATAAATATATACCTTTTTCATATCCGTTTATTCCTATGCTTTTTTCTTTCTTGTTAAAAAGTAACGAGCTGCACCGTGTCCGAGAACACCAAGTATAGTTAAAATAATTAAAAGTTTACCAAGTGTGTCAATCCAATAATTGTGATCTCTTCCCGGCATATAAAAATCGGTTAAGTTCGCAAGACGACTGCCTTCCGGTGTATGGCATTCAACACATTTAACCGCTTTATCTTTTGACGAAACCATATGATTGATTCGCCAGATCGATACGGTACGAATAAAGCTAACTTTGCCGCTAAATGGTAATCCGGCGTGTTCCATTCCTTTTTTTGCAGCTTCGAGCCAATTGAAATCTTTCCAATAAGCACCTTCGCCTTTTTTATCTGCATAAAGATATGGTGGAATAAGCATACGATTTACCGGATCGAAAGGTTGATTGGTATAATGGTATCTTATTGGAATTATTTGTGAAAATCTATCTTGATAGCTTCCGTTGTACGGATTTAGAACAACAACCGTATCACCTTCCGGAACTTTTTCACCGGTCAAATAGTGATTAGCAGTTCCGTTAAACCAAAGGTATTCGGGTTTCAAATTTCTTCCGTATTGGAATGTTCCTTTAATAGATTTATAGATATGATTTCCAAGTGAGTCTTCAACCATATAAGGTTCACCGTTTTTATCGAGTTTTCCTGCGGTTGACCAATCCCAAGTTGTGTTTACCGAATTTACTTTTGCATAAACCGGAATATGACAAGCTTGGCAAGAAACTTTAAGCGTATGTTCGTTAAGTATAGATTGTTTGTGAGGAGTTTTTGTGTGACAATTTTCGCAAGAAGTACGTCCGATATTTTGTGCGGCAATTGTGTAAAGTTTACCGGAAATATTGTGATGTTCGGTTTTGTGGCAATCAACGCAAACCAAGTTAGGACCTGCATCGGTCATATGAATATCGACATCGGGGGCAGGGTGAAACATACTTTTTTCCAAATCGCCGTGTTTTACGTTGTTTCCGCCACCGCCAAAGAAGTGACAAACACCGCAATCGTCGCGGGTTGGTCTGCCAACACTTTGAGCAACTTTTTTCAGATTAACATTCGGGGCAGGATCACCGCCAAGGTTTGCACCTTTAACATAAGTGAGTGATTGGTCGTGGCAAACCAAACAATCAATATCTTCTTTTTTATTGTACGAAAAGGATTTTGATCCCATTTCGTATCCAATATGACATTTGCCGCAGCTTTTTGTATTTCCTATTGTAGAAATACAAAAGTTATTGATAATGTTTCTTTTACCGATATACGCAATACCTTTATCCTTTAAATATACCGGTCTTTGCCACTGCCAGTGTTCCGATTTCATTATTTCATCGGCAGCTTTTTCGTGGCAAGTTAAACAAGCTTTGGTTACTTCTTGAGGAGTTTTAAAATCCTTCTGAAGTATTGCGAACTTACTGTGATCCGCTTTCGGTTGTCTTGGTTCTCTATATTTTTCTTTTAATTGTTCTAATTTTGTCGGATATGTGTATGGATCTTTGAAGTAATTATATCCGGCAATAAAGAGAAGCCCCAAGACAAGAAAGGTAAGATAGGTTTTAGCCATTTTTACTCCGTGAATAAATTTTATTTAATAGCCTATACAAAAATAAGAATTTAATTAATAAGATATTCAACTCTGTTTAATTTTTTTTTATTCTTTTAAAAAACATTTTTCAATTTGGGTTTAATGATATAGGTGTGGAAAGTTAAATGTTCGTAAAGTTCCGTTATGCTTGGTCATTAGAACCACGATTTCTCGGGTCAGAGCATTTTTAATCTCCGAACAAAATTGTATTTCGTTCGGAAATAATGTACGAAACTTTGTTTCGTTATTTTTTTGTGTCGCTCCTACGGATCTTTTATTTTTTGTTATTCCTTACCTACAAAGATTTCGTCCCTACGGTACGTTGCAATAATTTAATTAAAACAGATTTCCCTCTGAAACTCAGTTTCAGAGGATGTAATTTACTTCTGTTCCGGTTTCATTTGCGGGAATAAAATAACATCGCGAATTGAGGATTGATTTGTGAAGAGCATTACCAATCTGTCAATTCCAACACCCAATCCCGCGGTCGGTGGCATTCCGTATTCCAACGCACGGATATAATCGTAATCGACTTGGTGAGCCTCTTCATCACCTTCTTCACGTGCTTTGGCTTGTTCTTCAAAACGCGTACGTTGATCGAACGGATCGTTCAATTCACTGAAAGCGTTGCAAATTTCCCTTCCGGCAACAAATCCTTCGAAGCGTTCAACCAAGCCTTCGCGAGAACGATGTTTTTTTGCGAGTGGCGAAAGTTCAACCGGATAATCCATTACAAAGGTAGGTTGAATAAGTTCGTCTTGAATTGTTACTTCAAAAAGTTCATCAATTAATTTACCTTTGCTTGCACCTTCCTCGGCTTCCACGTCGTGTTTTTTAAGTTCGGCTTTCAAATCATCTTTCGATGCAGTAAGCACATCAAGTCCCGTTCGTTCACGCAATTCGTCAACCATAGAAATTCTTTTCCACGGCTTACCAAAATCAATTTTATGTCCTTCAATTTCGAACTCGGTTTTACCAAAAACATTTTCCGCAACAGCCTTGAACATATTTTCTACAAAATCCATCATCCACAAATAATCTTTGTAAGCTACGTAAAGTTCAAGCATAGTAAATTCGGGGTTGTGGGTTCGGTCCATTCCTTCGTTACGGAAATCTTTTGAGATTTCGTAAACTGCATCAAAGCCTCCAACAATCAAACGTTTGAGGTAAAGCTCGTCGGCAATACGTAAATAAAAATCGGTATCGAGTGCATTATGATGCGTAACAAAAGGACGTGCCGCCGCACCGCCGTAAAGCGGTTGCAAAATCGGAGTTTCAACTTCTACAAAATCGTGATTATCAAGGAACGTTCTGATATTCGTAATTATCTTTGTTCTTTTAAGGAAAACTTCCTTTACTTCGGGATTTACAATTAAATCGACGTAACGTTGACGATAACGTAATTCCTTATCTGCAAACTGATCGTAAATTACTTTGTTGCCGTTTTCGTCAACCGCTTCTTTTGCAATGGGAATGGGACGAACCGATTTTGCAAGCAATTCAATTTTTTTTACGTGAACCGAAATTTCACCGGTTTTAGTTTTAAATACAAATCCCTCAACACCAATAATATCGCCAATATCGTAAAGTTTGAAATTCGAATATGCTTCGGTGCCAATATCATCGCGACGCAAGTAAATTTGAATACGTCCTTTGTGATCCTGAATATGTGCAAATGATGCTTTCCCCATTTTACGGATTGCCATTAAACGTCCGGCAATCTTCACATCTTTTCCTTCGTATTTATCGTAATTTTCTTTTATTTCTGTCGAGTAAGCATCGACATCAAATTTATACGCAAACGGATTAACATTGCGGTTTTGAAGTTCTTTCAGTTCTTCCAATCGCCTTTTAATTAATGCGTTAATGTCTTCTTGTGTGTTGTTCACGAATTCCTCCAAATTTTTAATTCGAACTTGTAAAAATAAAGTTTTTTAGAATGAGTTGGAGCGGAAACTTCGCTTTGGGAAATAAAATTTTGCTTGTCTTAAGATTAATAACCCCAAAAATCAGTTAACAAATTACATTTGGAAATTTTTACTGAAAGAGTTCCAACAAAAAGAGTATTATTCATTAATGTTAATAAAGTTGGATTATGTGTAAAAAACTCTGCTGTAATTCCAAATGATAAATTTTGTTATCGCGAACCTAAGTTTTTAAATTCGAGTTCTTAAAGAAAACAAGTGTTACTTTCGTTCCTTTTCCCTTTTCGCTACTAATATCTATTTTACATTTGTTAAGATCGCAAAACGATTTTACAACCGATAATCCAAGACCAGTACCTTCAAATCTTCTTTTATATCCTCTTTCATCTTCTTGAGAAAATGGTTCGAATATTCGCTCTAAATATTTTTTCTCAATTCCAATTCCGGTATCGGCAACTTCAACAACTACCGTTAATTCATCATCCCAAATTTTTATTTTTATCGAACCATCAACTGTATATTTTACAGCATTATCTATGATATTAAGGAAAATTTGTCTAATGGAAAATTCATCACCGAAAATCCAAATTCGTTTTTTTGTATATTCAAAACTAATTTCCACATTCTGGAATTCGGAAATTTCCTCATATTCACTTATGATTTCCGATAAAATTTCAACTAAATTTAACTTTGCAAAAAAGTATTCGTAGGCATTCGCATCGAGTTGCGATTTTATTAGCATTGTTTCAACCGTACGAATTATTCTTCGGCCAGACCGAACAATGCTTCCTATTGCCGAATGAAAATCCTCGATTTCTTCTTCATTTGAAACAACAATTTCCTCTTTCAAATATGTTACATTATTTAAAATGGAATTTAACGGCGTCCTTATTTCGTGTGACATTTGTGCAAGGAAATTACTCTTTAGTTTTTCGGCTTTGTTTTTTTCTTCAATAGAACGTTTAAGGTTTTCTTCCGTTTCTTTTTCTTTCGTAATATCTCTAATAACTAATAAGTATGCATTTTTCCCTTTATAATTAATCATTTTTGCATTTATCTCGGCTTCGAATATCGAATTATCTTTTTTCTTCATTTTAGAAAAGAATTTGTAATACTGAATTTTTGTTTTCCGAAATAGTACTGTTTGCTTAATAAATTCCTTTTCGGACATTTTGAAGATATTCTTAAAATCAAGTTTTCTAATTTCATTTAGATTATAATTAAACAATTTGCAAGCCGCATCATTTGCATCCAAAACACTATTTTCTTCAGTTGATAAAATTATCATTGGTGAAAATGCATTTTCAAAAAGATTTTTATATTCAGTACTTGCTATATGAAGTTCTTCCGCAATTTTTTCTTTTTCGTTAATTAAGCCGCGTAGTTTCCTATCGTTTATTCTATGTAAACGCTCTCGATAAACAAAGAATAATAGAACAATTGTTGCAATTGTTAATACAATAAGCAAAAAGAAAAATTTTGTTTTCCAAAACGGAAGACTTATTCTAAGATTCAATACATTTCGGTTTGTTGCAGTATTAAAAAACTGATCCTTTGATGAAATCGAAAGTGATATATTCCCGGAAGGTAATTCCAACGCAAAAATTTTATTTCCTTTACTCCAATATGTAAGATTAGACTCACTATTATCTTTAATAAATTTGAAATTATATGTTAGCTGAGTTCTATTTGTAAAACTGATAGCCGATAAAACAATAAGCAAATTATTTTCGTTATAGTTCAACGAAAGCTTATTAATATTATCAGCAGGCTTATCCGCCGTGTAATACAATTTTGAGCCGCTACTTGTTAAAATCCAAATTTCCTTAACATATGGTTTCTGAATTCTTTTGGAAAACAATATTTCGGACGGTTCGGGAATATGTAAAATTCCGAACGTTCCTCCCAGCCAAACCGAATTTTCATCTTTTAATCCCGAAAACTGATTATATTCCATTCCTAATTGTGCATCACCTTCGGCAAAATTTGTCAATCTAACAATTCCGGTTTGAATATACTTTTTGTAATCGAGAACAGATAACCCTTTTGCCGTTTCAATCCAAAGGTTATCATTATTATCGAAAATAACATTATAAACAATGTTAGAAACAAGTCCTTCTTTACGGGTAATAATTCTTGCAGTAACAGATGAATCTTTCTTTATTTCATCCAAAATAATAACACCACCATTTGTAGGAACTACCAACTTACCGTCAGAAGATTTAATAAATCCGTAAAAGGTAAGATTTTGAATATCCTTTACATTACTCGTATCGATTTTTGCATTGAAGGTTTCTTTTCCATTATATTTAAGAATCCCGTTTTGAGTGCAAATTAGATAATCATTATTATAATTAAAAAGAATAGTATAAATATTTATTCCGGTATTTAATTTAATTGGTAACTTTGAAATTTTACCCTCTTTGAATTGATAAATAAAATTCCGAAGTGCAAAAATAACTGAGCCATTGTTATCGAAAGATATTTCACTTACAAAAGGAAAACTTTTTCCATTCGGTCCTTTGAGTTCGTGTAACTTCTTATCCGCATCCATATAAAACAAGCCTTTATCGGAAGTAATCCAAATTCTACCCGAATTATCTTGTTTAATTTTCCAAACCGTTGAAAATCGTTTATCTGAAAAGTTAACAAATTTATCATTTTCTAATTTTAATATTCCTTGTCCGTCCGTTCCGGCAAGAATTGTCCCATCATTTAATCGACATAATCCAAATACACTCGATTTTACTCCATAATGTCTTTCGAATAATTCAATACTTAAATTTGAATATTTAATTAATGAAGTCTTAAAACTCGAAACCCATAAGTTTCCGTCATAATCAAAAAATATAACACCATCTGGATTAATTGGGGCAAAAGCATTTTTAAGTTGCCTATTTTTATCAATAGTTAATAGTCGATTTTCACCGTTAATTACTTTCCCATTTTTTATAGCAGGGGAATTAATTACTAACAAATCACATCTTTTATTATAAACTAGAACTGAAAATCTATTATTACCTACAATAGAATTTGAAAAAATTTTGAGTTTATCATTTTTATATGTATAAATTCCGTCAGTTGCTGAAATCCAAATAGTATTCCATTTATCTTTTAATAAACCAAAGACCGGTTTATGATACAAAATATCAAATTTGTTCTCTTTACGGAGATATTTAAGTAAACCATTATTAGTTGCAAAATAGAAATTCCCATTAAAGTACAATGCATCATAAATTCTTTTACCATTTAAAAAGTTAAAATCATCAATTCTCGAAATATTTGCATTTTGGTATTGATAAATGCCATTAGTTGTTAAAATCAAAATTTTATCCATTAATTCATAAAAACCAAAGACCATTGATTTTAATGGATAAAACCGAAATGCTTTTGCGGAATCGTGAACTAAAACTCCCGAAACAGTTCCTGCAAATAATATCCCGTTATTATCCACATATAATGAAATAATTGTAGAGTCTTTAATAACATCGGATTTTTCTTTGAAAAAAGTTTCTCCGTCGTAATAATAAATACCGTCATCAGTTCCAATTATTAAAGTACCATCGTTATCCTGCTCCATACAATAAATGGTAGCATTTTCAAGCTCAGGTGATAATTGAATAATATTGTACAATCTACGTTGAGCAAATAAACTTATAGCCAATATGAAGATAAGAAGAATAGATGATTTTAACTGATGTGCCATAACTTCCTTTTAAGTAACTTTTTAACCAGTTTTATTTATTAAACGTAAAATTAGGAAAATAAAATAAAAAAAGGCGTGAAAAATTTCACGCCTTTTTTGTAAAACAATATATGTATCGGATTATTTGAGTAAGAGCATTTTCTTAACCGATACGAAGTTTCCGGCTTGAATTCTGTAAATGTACATTCCACTTGCCAAATTGGAAGCGTTGAATGTAATTTCGTGATAACCGGCATCTACGTTTTTATTAAGTAATGTAGCAACTTCCTGACCGAGAGCATTGTAAACTTTAAGCGTTACGTGTGCTTCTTTCGGAAGTGCGTATTTGATAACCGTTGTCGGGTTGAACGGGTTCGGATAGTTTTGCATTAACTCGAATTTTTTCGGGATTTGTTGATTTTGTACCGAACCTGCCGGATAGAATTGATCGGTAATTGCTCTGAATTGGAACTCACGATCGTACATCGCCCATTGTCCGTTTGACGGGTCATATACATACGAACGAGTGTCATCAAGTTGACGACCAAGAGTTAACCATACCTCGTTTCCTGGTACAGAGAAACCAATCCAGAAGTCACCGTCAAACCAGAGTTGGTCGGAAAGATCACGCAAATCGGCAACCGTCATTTCGTACGGATTATCGAGATTTGCAGCAGGAACCATTTCAAATGGTTCAATTAAATCTTCACCAGGCACACCGTTATTATCTGCCCAAACGTGAACCATAATGTTTCCATTTGGTCTGCCCGAATCGGTATAATTTCTAATTAACGCATCAACAAGGTGCGTTTCATAACCAGCGGGAACCGTCATACGTTTTGCAACGGCATAGTTTGTTGGAATATTTAATACATAGGTAACTTCGTTATCGTCGAAGTTTAAGTAATTACCGGAAATGTAAGTACAAAGATCACCGTTTTCTGATCCGAGTGTATCGATATTTCCAGCACTATCGGCAACAACCAAAGCAAACCAGACTTGAGTTCCAGGATCTTGTTGAGGAACGTGGAAATAATACATATCACCCATTACAGAATCCGCAGGAAGTGTAAAGATTTGTGAAGTATCGGCGTCGGTTGCGTAAATGAGATTTGCAAGAGCTACACCGGAAATATCAGTAATTTGTGCAGGAAAGATGTAATCACCAATGCTTCCTTCATAATCTTGCGGACAATCTTTTACAACCAATGGAGGTGTAGTATCTTCGTTCGAAACACGAATTGTAAAGTCGTCAATGTACATTCCGTCCATATTGTAACCTTGGTCACTTACAAAACGGAAACGCAATTTAACACCGGTATGTCCAACAAATCCACCGAGAGGAACAATTTCTTGTGTCCAATCTTCCACAACTCCATCGTAGGAAGCAATTGTCATCCACGATTTTGCACCGTCGTAAGTAATATCCAAATACATATAATCGAAACCTTGTTCGATCCAGTATTTAGTCATAAATTCAACTTGTGCATCGTAGTAGTTGGAAAGATCAACACCTTCAACCATTGTTGCCAAATAAACTGCGTTATCAGGATAATTTCCGTTCGGACTTTCGGTAAACGAATGAGTCGGTGAGAAAGCCTGATCTTCGGTTAATCCCCAACCGCCAAGCAATTGCCAATTACCGGTTCCGTTTTCGAAATCGTCAAAGAAAACGATAGTGCTATCTTGTTGTTGTACAAGTTCGCCGTTACCGAGTAACAAAATATCGTCAACAGCTAATCTGAATTGATCGGGATCACTATAACCGTGGAATGCAATGTAATATTGTCCGTCATTTCCAACTTGGAAATTAGAGTGAACAAAATCGTACTCGGTATTTCCAATATCATCGTTTCTAAATAATTCAATCATATTAGTTTCGGAAGTATCGATATCGGAAGCTACAAATACAGCCATTTTTTCGTGCCAAGTGGAAGATGCAGCTCTGTAACCGAAGTTAAGATTATAATCTTCACCACCATACATTTGTATAGGACCAATGAATACCCAGTCGTCCATTGCCATATTGGCGTTCCAACGAATTGCCATTGAGTATTCACCCGAATTTGCATAGCCGTGATATGCTTCCCAAGTGTAATCATCATTGTTAGCATTTACAACGGTATAATAGGAAGGTAACTCGCCACTTTCGAAATCATCCAAAAAGATAACCTGATCCGGATCATAAGCAAAAGCACTATCAACGTTCGACGGTCTGGATTCTGTTCCGTCATCGTAAACAGCCGTTACATAGTAACCATAAGTTGTGTTGTATTGAGGAATATTACTATCGTCATATTCCATATCATTAGGCGTAGCAATAGCTTCACCGTTTCTGTAAACGTTAAAATGTGTGAAGCCTTTCGGTGCATCAAAATGCTTTTCGGCATGTGCTTGAATATAATTATCGAGACGTTCTTTATAAATTTGTACGTCTTCATTTCCGGTTCTCTTCAAAGGTGATGAATTGGAAGGAACGGAAACTGTTTTAAATTGCTTAATATCGCTCGGTTTTTCGAAATTAAATGCTAATTTCTTACCATTAGCAATACCACTTACGTTAATGTCATCAATCGAGAGGTTATATTGGTCTGATACATTGTTATGAACAAAAGCAATATAAATCGATTGATTTGCATACGCGGAAAGATCAACTGTAAATTCGGTAAATGCAGCTGTTGTCAAAGTTTGATCCAATAAAACATCTGCAAAAGCACCAACAGAGTCGGCAGTGGTAGAAACTCTTACTTGGAAGTGTTCTAAATACCAACTTGTATCGGAAGCTCCAGCCCAGAAAGTTAATACAGGAGAATCTCCCAAAGCAATTTGTGGAGTAATTAACCAGTTATCGGGAGTAACAGCACCCACACCATTAACATAAGAGAAACTTGCAACTGAGTTTGTACCGGAATGTGCAAATAGATTCCAAACTCCCCAGTTGTAACCGTCTCCATCGTTATCAACCGCTTGCCAACCTTCGGGAATATCAGTTCCGTTTTCGAAGCTTTCGAAGAATGTACCAGGTTCAGGTGGTGCTACATAATTCCAACTTAAATGGATATTTCCAATTCCCGTTGTAGCAGAAAAATCGATTGGAGCAGGATGCATATCAACTTCGGTTGTAAACGACCAAACAGGACCAACAGTTGAATCACCGTTTGCATCATATTCTACCACTCTCCAATAAACAGAAGTTTCACCAGGGAAGCCATCTTCAGGTGCAGCTTGTGAATAAACGGTTGTATCGGTAGAACCATCCAAAACAACTGCCTCTGGATCCATATTCTCTACTGAAGTTGGGTCATTGAAACTTGCATATAGTTTATTATAAATTGCACCCGTTGGATTTTCCCAAGTAACAACTTGATCCAACGGAACATCCGTTGCACCATTTTCGGGATTCGGATTGAATGCTTCGCCAGGACCTTCAACATAATAATCAATTAAAATATTATCAACTCCAGTACCGTATGCGGAAAAACTTCCATCGTTTACATCTCTCCAACGGAACATTACAGTTTCACCAATGTAGTCGTCAAGAACAAAAGTTGCCAAATGATATTCAGTATCGTGATAATCTTGGGAGAGGAAACCTAAAGTAGTCCAAGTTACACCGTTATCAGCTGAAATTTCGAAATACGTTGTATCATGACCAGAAACTTTAGTAGAAATATCATCATCTTTCCAGTAAAAGCTAATAAACATAGGATTAGTAGCATCTAATACAAAGGAATTAGTATTCAAAATGGCTTCGCCATCATGGGAATAACTAACTCTTGCACAATAATCTCCTTCGTAAGATTCACTACCAAGTCCCCAATTTCCATCGGGATTTCCCCAACCTGTCGGTGGGAAATCTCCATTATGCTCAAATCCTTCGGTATATGGATAAGAATTTACAACAAATGGATTAATTGTCATTACGCCCGAAACATTGGTAGTTCCGTCCCAGAAACCACCACCGCCAGCACTGTAACCACCGTATGTAAAAGGACCACCGTTGTAGCGGTATCTAAAAGTATAATAATAAGTTCCGGGAGTTAAATCAGCAACGGCATTAAACATATATTCGTCATTATTACCAGTTGGTCCAAATTGGTTATATTCGGCACCTTCCCAATGATCTTCCGGCCAGGTTGCAGGATCGGTATCTTCGGTGTTAATACCAAACCAAACATCAATTCCGGCACCTTGTCCTTCACCTTCGGTAACGCCGGCTTTGTAAACCTGTCCATAAAACGCAACACTATCACCTTGCGTTACATCCAATGTTGGGGGCCATTGTAAATTACACCAATCAACTGTTGCAGTGGAAACATATTTAGGCGGTAAAATCACGTGATCTAATAGTAAAGACGTTCCGTAAGCGGAATATGCAACAAATTTAATTATTACGGTTGTAGGATCATAATCTGTCGGAAGAAAATCATTTAAGTAATAAACAAATGAATGCCAATAATAATCTTGTTCCAAAAGTGTTGTAACATATACCCAGTTAGTATCGTTATAACCTACATAAACTTGCAAGGTATCAACATAAGATGTTGTGGGATGTCCAAAATAGAATGCAAAATAGGGATTGTCGATATCGGTTACATCCAAACGCGGTGTTATAAATTCAGCACTCGCACCACTTGGAGCATTGTAAGAGTTATATCTTGCAACATAATTTCCGTCTATCGCATAACTAGCTTCGTATTGTTCCCAATTATAATCACCATTAAGAATGTTCGCTTCCCAATCCATTGGTGGGAAAACGCCGTCTTCATCAAATCCTTCAACATATTTAGTGGAAACATCAACACCAAAACCGGAAACCGAAATAGTATCTGTTCCACCATTAGATTCAATGATTAATTCAGCGTTCTGTTCGCCATCACTTAGTGGTTGAAAACCAATCGCAAATGTATCTGCTTCACCAGCACCAAGTGTAACTGTTTGATCAAGTGTTGTATAAAAATCCGTACCATCAAAACCGGAAATGCTTGTAAATTCAAGTATTCCACCACCATCATTTTTTACAATAAAACCGGAATATTCTTTAGTAGAATCAACATTGACTAATCCAAAATTTGCGGAATCGTAATTAATTGTCATTATAGGTTCAGTCGGGGCTTCGGCAACAGTAACTAAATCGATGTGAGGATTCGAATACCCATAAACACTTGTTCCAACAAATTTTATTTTTACAGTTTGACCAACATAATCGGACAATGGAACTGTAAATTTGGTCCAAGAGTCAACTTCAGCAGGAGTATCAAAAATATCCGTATAATTTGAGTCATCAGTAGAAATCATAACTTGTACAAAATCCGAACCACTTCCGTCCCAGTAATAAAAGTCAAGCTGAGGCGCAGTTGCTGAGCTTAAATCAATTGCAGGTGTAATAATTGATGCCGATGTACCGGATGAATAACTATAGTCATTAAAATAAATGGCATAACTACCATCTACTACTGAACCCGGACCATGAGTTGTTCCGTCATCTTGTTGCCAATCATCACCTGTGCCTGGTTCTAACGTCCAGCCTGTCGGTGGAAAAGTTCCTTCGAAACTTTCTTCCAGATAAGCATCTTTAGTTGAAAAGCTATGCGGTGGGATTGTCCCTTTAAGCACAACATTTTTCAACTGTACATTTTTCTCGTCTTTCTTATCGGCAGCGTAGTTTACTGACCACGAAAAGACGAAGAGAACCAAAAATAAGTATGAGAAGAATCTCTTCATACTACCTCCTTTTGTTTGTTGATGAAAAAATACATTTATTTATGTTACTTTAACAAAATCATTTTTCTAGAAATTGAGATTCCTTCTGCCGATAATCTGTAAATATACAAACCACTTGCTAAATTTTCGGCATTAAATTTAACACTGTAATTTCCTTTATTTTTAAATCCGTTGACAAGTGTAGCCACTTCACGTCCCAATAAATCGTAAACCTTAAGCATTACGTTTTGACTGCGTGGAATACTGAATTTTATTATTGTTTCGGGATTAAACGGGTTCGGATAATTTTGCTCCAACTTAAACGAATAAACATTTTGATTTTCGCTTACCCCAACAATTCCGTCCATTGCAAAAGCAAGACCAATTACGCCTTTAATTCCCATCGAACCAATCAAAGTTCCTTCGCCTGTTTCGGTATCGATTTGAACAAGATTTGACATTTGTGTTTCTCTTCCTTCGGAAGCATAAAGAACATCATTATTATCGAAAGACAAACCGAACATTACGTTATTTCTTCCGGTTCTTCCGATTTGCGTTGTATCACCGGTTGTAACGTTTACTTTCATTATTAAATCGCGTGCGGCATTACTACGGGAAGAAGCAAACATTTCGTTAGTTGTGTGTCTGAAAGTAATTGCAGCAAAACGCATTGGAATATCTGCAATATAAATTGCAGTATCGGCACTCAAATCCAATTGATAAAGTTTTGAATCCGTTCCGGCTCCGTATAATACACCATTATTATCAAACGCAATAGCATCGAGTGCAACATTTGCAGTAGCATAAGGATAAGCAGAACCGTCTTCGGAAGTCATTACAAGTATTGTCGGATTTTCATCGTAGCTACTTCCGGCAAGTGCGTAAAGGTGATTGTCATTCGGATTAATTGTAAGCGAGCGAACCGGTTTGTAGTTAGTTGGACCAACTTCAGTAGCCTCGCCATTAGTTAAATTGATTTTTGCCAACACACCATTCGAGTAATTTCCCGTAGTTCCGTACATTGTATATTGTTCGGTTTCGCGAATTTCGTAACCTTCGGCAACCATTTTAATATTTTTAATAACATTCGAACCACTTAAAACGGAAAGATAATTTTCGTAAACCGTATCAACCGAAGGAACAAATTTCATCGAAACCAAAAGGGAGTCGTATGCATTGAGAGTTACCGGAAATTCAATATCCGATAAAATTTGAACATCGGGAATACTATTTACAATAGATGAAATTTCGAGAGGTTGCGAACCGTAATTTTTGATTACCAAATTTTGAATATCGCTTTCGCTACCTACTTCCACTTGTCCGAAATAAATTGAATCGCTTGAAAAATAAGCAGTTGCTTCGTCATAAGGATACGCACGAACTTGTGCAATTCTTACACCCCAATGATTTGTACTTGCAACGTGTTCGGTTGCAAACCAAGCAGAATTGGGATTAGCCGGATCAATGCACGCTCCCATATAATCGCCCCAACGGTTGCGACCGCTACCATAATCAACTACGTAATTTCCGTATCCCGGTTCAAATAAAATATCGTTTGAGTATGACCAAGTCGACGAAAATACGAAAAAGCCAGCTCCAACATATTCTTCTGTTGAAGAGCGACTGTAAGTAACAAAAACATTTCCTCTACTATCTACAGTCAATGCTGGAAAAATATAATAATGGGTCCCGTCTGCAAAAACATCATCAACATCGGCATTTAATGTTGATAAATTTACTTCAACAAGGTGAACTCCCGAAACATTATTGGCTTTAACGGAATGTACCATATAAAGAATTCCGTCTTTAACAACTGGTTCGTTTCTTAAATTTTTACCACCGCTTTCAAGCGGAATTGAACTACCACCAAGTTGTTGTGCATTCGGAGGCGAAAAATAAGTATTTACTGATACGGCATAACCTTCCAACGAAGGATTTGTTAAAGGATCGCTAAGAATATAAACTCCAACATTTGTACCGGTTGAATAAGGTGAATGTACAGCAAAATAATACTTCCCATCCGGATCTTGATTTAGCATTATTGCGGGACGTATTCCAAAACAAGAATACGAAGAAGTGGGATATGTAATGCTCCATAAATCGTTCCAAGTTACTTGTCCCGGAGTATCAGCATATAAATTCGTTTTATCAATTATTCTTATCCGTGTCCCCTGAAAACTTCCGGAAAATGAAAACAAGTTCGAAGTAATATAAATCGCTTTGTCATCAAACCCTACACCTTCGTAATCTGCCCAACCACCGGATGGAGTTGAACCGTTTACGTGCGAAGGCAACGCCCAGTTGTACCAAGTCCCAAGCGGATTATCATCATCGGAAACTGAGATTAAGTAATAGCCTTCACTTGCAGAAGAATTCATATCGAGCCAAACCATTACCCAGCGGTTTGCGTAATGATCGTAAATCACTTTCGGGTCAAAAGGATTTGCCGCACCGTAAACAGAACTATACCAAGTTGAAGCGGGAATATCCTTCAATAAATTTCCTTCTTTATCGTAAATTCTAAAATAAGTATTCACAACGTGGACAACGTATTCGGGTCCCACTGCAATATCTGGATCCGGAGGAATACTATTTCTGTGAGGAGCACCTTGAAATTCGTTTACAATAAATACGCTATCGGCAAAATCATTTGTTCCTTTCGAACTAAATAAAGGAAGATACTGTTTTGTTGTATTTGTATTGATTTCATTGTTATTTTCATATTCTTCAATTTCTTGATTTATAAACAATTTTACTCTTGGTGCAACGGTTACCGCTTTTTTTGTATATGAATCGGTAGTAACAGTTACACCGGATTCAACCGAACCGGCAGCGGGTCCGTTATAAGTTATTTGAGCAAAAACAATGTTAGTAAGCACTAACAGTAATGTTACAAAAAATGTTTTCATAAATTAATCTCCATTATATTTTTGAACAATTATTTTCATTCCGTCAGCGTGTACTACAACTATTTTATTTCCTTTTTCAATGTATTCACCTTGAGTTACAACATCAAGACGTTCGCCGTTAATATTTGCAATGCCGGAGGGCCTTAAATCGGAAAGCGCAGTACCAATTTTTCCCAATACATTTTTTTCGGGGTAATTATCCGATACCGTTTTATACGAAAAACTTGACTTTATTTTTTCTTTTAAAATAAAATTATTAAACACGTTCGTTTTCGGCAAAAATTTGAAAAGAAAATAAGTAAAAATTACTGATAAAACAAGAGAGATTGCAAGTTGCCAAAGTGCAGCAGTAATATCTTCCGATGTTAAAAAGCTAAAGTCAGGCAATAATCCGAGGAACAAACTTGAAATAATTGCAAGAATTCCAAGCACGCCGGTAATTCCAAATCCGGGGATTACAAAAATTTCCAAAAGCAATAGAACAACACCGACAATAAAAATTATTATATCCAAAGCACTAACAAAATTTAATATCAATCCAGAACCGAAAAACAAAATAAAAGCCAATACCGATAATGTTCCGGCAACGCCCCAGCCGGGAGTTTTTAACTCAACAAACATTCCAACCATTCCAATCATAATTAAAAGCGAGGTAACAATTGGATTGTTTAAAAATCTAACAATCTTTTCCCCAGTATTTTCTTGTATTGGAATAATCGATGCTTGAGAATAACCAATAAAATCAAGTACTTCATTAATATCAGAAAGTACCGTATCCGCAATTCCGTATTTTACTGCTTCGGTAGCAGTTAAAGTTACAAGTTGTGTGCTGTCCACAAGTCCGGGAATAACAACGCGCTCGTCAACCATTGCTTCGGCAATTTTTTTAGGGCGTCCGTTTCGTTCGGCAGTAGCCCGCATTTCGGAACGCATATAGGATTGATATTTTTCCGATTGCTTTTTCCCAGTTTGATCAACAACGGTCGTAGCACCAATTGAGGATCCAGCCGCCATAACTATCCTCTTACACGAAAGTGCAATTAACGAACCGGCGGAAATCGCACGTTTGTTCACAAAAGCCACTGTGGGAATATTGGCGTTTAATATTAAATCTTTAATTTCAGTTGCGGCGTCAACTCGTCCGCCAAAAGTATTAATTTCAAAAATTATCGCTTTGGCGGAATTTTCCTCGGCTTCTTTTATTCCGCGTTCAACGTAAGGTACAAGTCCGGGATTTATTTCACCATTAACGGAAATCAAATAAACTTTCTCTTCGGCAAATAAAAAAGAAGAGAAAACAAACAATATTAAGATGAGTTTTTTCATCAATCCCGTAACTTGTTAATAAGTTTAAAGATATTATTTTTTTAGCACAATAATATTGCTCAAAATCACATAAATGCGAAATTCAAAATTTTGTAAACAAGTTTTGCCGCAATAAAATTCGAAGCCGGATGTGCTTTTGAAGGTGCAAGTTCTACTACATCGAAACCAATAATATTCCTTTCCTTTCCAACTAATTTTAGGAACTGCATCGTTTCGTTCCAAAATAAACCGCCGGGTTCGGGCGTTCCCGTTGCTGGTAAAAGAGAAGGATCAAACGCATCTACATCAAAAGTTATGTAAACATTTTCCTTCAATGATTTCAATGCTCTCGTCATCCAATTCTTCGAATTAAAAATTTCGTACGCATAAAAAGTATTGATTTTATTAACCTTGATGAACTCGGCTTCTGAAATATCTTGTGCTCTAATTCCAATTTGAACAATATCGGTTGTAAATTCGGCAACACGAGCCATAACGCAAGCGTGAGAATATTTTGTACCTTCGTAAGTATCACGCAAATCGCTGTGTGCATCAAATTGCAAAACGGAAAGATTTTCGTATGCTTCCCAATGTGCTTTTATTATTGCTTGCGAAATTGTGTGCTCCCCACCGAGTGTAACAACAAATTTACCGTTAGTAATATTAGCTTTTACGGATTTATAAATTTTATCAAGTGCCTTTCGGGATTTCAAATCGGTAAGATTAAGTTGCGGTAAAGTTGCAATTCCCTTTTCAAAGCAAAGTTCTCTTTTAATTTCTTCATCGTAAAATTCAACGTAATGAGATGCTCGCAGAATTTCTTTCGGACCGTTCTTTGTGCCTTTACCGTAACTTACGGTTTTTTCGTATGGTGCGGAAAGTATTACAATGCGGGAATTTTCGTAATCGGAATATTTTTTATCAATTCCCAAAAAATTTTTTGTTTTGGGTAAAACCTTCATAACTCTCACAGTTAGTTAGAAAACACCGCCGTAAAAATTACAGCGGTGTATATCCAAATTAATTTTTAGACTTAAATTCCTTCATAAAATCAATTAACGCTTCAACGCCTTCGGGCAGGAAAGCATTGTAAATAGAAGCACGCAAACCGCCGACAGAACGATGTCCTTTCAATCCAACTAATCCACGTTCGGTTGCTTCGGCAATAAATTTCTTTTCCAATTCTTCGCTTTGCATTCTGAATGTTACATTCATCAGAGAACGATCTTCTTTAACCGTTACAGTACCTTTGTAATAACCGTCGCTATTATCAATATAATCGTATAACCAGCCGGCTTTTTCCACGTTGCGTTTGTACATTGCATCTAATCCGCCGTTATTCAAAAGCCATTTGTAAACCAAGCCGATAATATAAATTCCGTAAGTATTCGGCGTATTGTAAAGCGAATTTTTCGAAACGTGTATCGAGTAATTCAAATAAGTGTGCAAATCGTCCGAGCTACGTTGTACCATATCATCGCGAATAATTACAAGCGTAACGCCGGAAGGTCCCATATTCTTTTGAGCACCGGCGTAAATTAGTGCGTATTTACTAACATCAATTTTCTTATGCAAAATATCGGACGAGGCATCGCAAACCAAAGGAATATCGCCGACTTCCGGTTCGGTTTTATATTCCGTTCCGAAAATTGTGTTGTTCGAAGTAAAATGAACATACGCTGTGTCGGGATTTAATTTCAATTCGTCTTGACGAGGCAAACGCGTAAAATTTTCCTCTT
>CAYZGB010000018.1:0-8862 GCA_964477915.1 uncultured Melioribacter sp.
GTTAATTCCAATATTTCGTTTTCGTCATTTGTTATTCGACGGATTATCTTTTCTCTAATTTCTGGATTTTTCTGTTCCTCGAAAATTGAGAAAACTTCCTCTTTTTCATCTTCGGTTGTGCTTATCAAAAATTTTGGAATAAGTAAATATTTGTGTCCGTAAAAACCAAAGTTAAAATGCTCGTCCAAAAACTTTTTCCCTTCTTCCAGAATTAATGCACATTCAAGACAGACGGGATAATTCTTCCAAGCATCGCTTTGACGAAAACCGCCGCTTACAAATCCTTGCTTATCGACGGTGTAAAATTTAAATGTGGAAACAAATCCGTAAACCTCCGCTTTGTTTTCATTACAAACAACACAAAGTTTATCTTCTGCAATCGAGTATTTTCCGGTTGTAAAAGAACTCTTGTAATAATAATCTTCTTTTGCTTTTTCGAGAAGTATTTTTCTAAACTGCTCGTATTCACCGACATATTTGCCGTCAATTTTCAGACTTAAAATGTTATTTGTCTGAGAATATTTTTCTTTTAAATCTTCAAGAATATTTTCCAAACGGTTTCTTAAAACTTCACCTATTTTAGAAAGAAATTCTTCTTCGGAATCTTTTTCAAATTCCTTAAACCAACCGAGGATTTTTTGATTGAAGGTTTTTTCGGGTGAAGTAATCATTGCCGTTGGCGTCATATCCGTCCCGCGTGCCGAACCTTTTCGATAAAGATAAAGTTTCAGTTTGGTGGAATCGAACGGTTCGATTGTAATTCCGTCATAAACAAACTCGCCGTCTTGCTCATTAATTTTAATAAACAAAACATTTTCCGTTTGTTTGTTACTCGGATTATCAAGAAGAATTTCAAGCGGATTGTCGGTAGATTTTCCGCTTTGCTTTAATGCGTATTCGCCGATTTCTCTAATTGCTTGAATCATTTTATTTGCCTTGATTTTTCAATTTTCGAGTGTGGTAAATATTGTAAAAATATACATTCCATAAGAGTTTCATTTTCCTCATTTTTCCAAGAAAAATTATCATATCAAAAAATAAGAATTTACTGGATAAATCACAAAGAAATCACAGAAAACTTTTGTTTGAAAAGAAAAAGATTACACTTTAATTTAGATTATGAGTTATGTAATAACAATCAACATTTTCATTAGGAAGCGATAAGTATTATTCAATAATCAAAATTCAGAAATAGATTTCTCCTTGCCTCTTTCGTCAGCTTCGTCAAAATGATAATTTTTCTCAACCTCAACCTCAACCTTAATCTATTTCACAATATTCATCATTCTCCGAAAAAGAGCAAAGGTTATTTCATTTAATTTTTAGGGGATAAAATTTCCACTTTATCTTCAAATGCTACAATTAATTTATCGGTGAGGTTTAGGAAAAGCCCGTGTTCTACAACGCCTGCAATTGCATTTAATTTTTCCGCAAGATTTTCCGGGCTTTCGATTATTCCGAAATTCGTATCCAAAATAAAATTACCTTCGTCCGTAATAAAAGGCGTTCCATTCTTTGTTAATCGCAATTCCGGTTTCCCTCCGATTTCGATTAAATGTTTTT
The DNA here is from genome assembly GCA_964477915.1 of uncultured Melioribacter sp. Taxonomy (GTDB): domain Bacteria; phylum Bacteroidota; class Ignavibacteria; order Ignavibacteriales; family Melioribacteraceae; genus WGAL01. Next base: position 1,564 of record CAYZGB010000018.1, read on the forward strand.
CAACCGATTTGTATGCGAATTTTATTACCTCAATTGGCACCGACCATTTTTCGCCAAGTTTATTACTTAATTTCGATTTGTCCACAATGTAAATTCTTTCGCGGCTTGCTTGTGCAACAATTTTTTCCCGAAGCAAAGCACCGCCTCCTCCCTTAATTAAATTAAGGCTTTCGTCAACCTCATCCGCTCCGTCAATAGTTAAATCAATAGTTTGGTGATGTTCGAAATCAGTAACCGAAATTCCGAGTTTCTTTGCTTTTTCGCGTGTCTCTTCCGATGTGGGAATTCCTTTTGTTTCTGCCAATTTCCCTTGTGAAATTAACTCGCCAAGTTTAAGCAAAGCGTAATGAACCGTTGAGCCTGTTCCCAATCCCAAAATCATTCCGGGTTTAACGAATTCAACCGCTTTTTCGGCTGCAATTTTCTTTAATAATTCTTTATCCATTTTTCACTCTTATTTCATTACGAATAACTTTGCCGCAGTAAGTAATAGAGAAGGATTATCAATCAAAGCGTGTTTGAATAAATTTCCGAGAGTTCTTTTTTCGTAAGGAATTTTTTCAAACGTGTGGGCAAGTGAATTGAATTTTTTATCATCGAAATTAAAAATTCCGTTTTTCACTTTGTCAAACATTTTATGGCGTTTGCCCAGTCGTTCGTTCCATTTTTTTTCGTATTCAAAAATCAAATCCAAATTGTTTTGCAAAATTGCATCGGCAACGGTTTTTCCACCAATCATTCCGCCGATCATTCCGCTAATTATCCCACCGCCGGAAAGGGGATTGACTTGGCGTGCCGCGTCGCCAACAAGTATTATCCCGGGTGCAACAATTTTTTCGAGTGTTGGCGTGCAGGGAACACCTCCTGCAACTGCCGATAAAATTGAAGCATTCGGAAAATGCTTAAACATAAAATCGTCAAGGAATTCTTTCGCGTGTTTTTTCTTATCAACTTCACCGCTAATTCCCAAGCCGATATTTGCTTTGTTTTTGCCTTTCGGAAAAACCCAAAGGTAGCCGTAAGGTGCAACATTTTCACCAAAATAAAAAGCAATCGATTTCGGATTAATTTCCACGTTCGTAGCAAGCACTTGGTAAGCACCTTCCATATCGCGAAAATCGACGTGTGTTTTAAGTCCCGCCCAACGCCCAACGCGAGATTCCACACCATCGGCAGCAATTACTATTTTTGCATTAACTTCGTAATCTTCATCCAAATATTTGAATTTTACGCCTGAAACTTTTTCATCATCAAATAAAAGTCCGTAAACGTAAGCATTGGTAAGGAATTCCGCGCCGTTTGCTGCTGCAATATCTGCAAGTCGTTTTTCAAAGCGTGTTCTATCGAGCACATAACCTTTGCCACCGCTCGGCATATCGATGCGAGTTCCGTCCGGTGCAATAAAACTCATCTCGGTAATTTCTGCGGAAATAAAATCGGACTCGGGCTCAAGAAATTCAATTAATCCTTCGTGCGAAACCGCTTCGGCACAGCGAACGGGAACTCCGATTTCACGGTCTTTTTCGAGAACCAAAACCGAAAGTCCTTTTTCGGCAACAAAGCGTGCCGCGGTAGAGCCGGAAGGTCCCGCTCCGACAATAACAACATCGTAACTATTTTTTATTTGCATCTTTTTTTAATTTCTCTTTATTAAAAACCAGAACGCTAATCGGACAAACCCAAACGCACTTCGAGCAATTGGTGCAAAGTTTTTCATCTATTGTAATTTCTGCTTGCTTTAATTCGATTGCGTCTTCCGGGCAAACGCCGACGCACGTTCCGCAAAAATCGCATTTGTTCGGTATGATATCAATCAGCAACATTATTTTCAACTTCCCAAGGTGCTTTCAAATTAAGTTTTGCTATTTTTTGCTCGAACTCAATTCGTTCAAGACTTTTAACCAATCTGCCTTCTTTAACACGCAACCAGCCGGCATCTTTTGCAATATCGAGTGCTTCGCCGGTTTTTTCAGAAATAATTTTTTCAAGAATTTTCATTTCGAGAGCGGAAAATTCAGTTGTGTTTAATTGAAAATCCGTAAATGCTTCCCACGTTTGCGGTACCCATTTGCTAACAATTTCTTCCCCAATAATTTTAGCATATTGGCGAATTTCGTATTGTGCGTGCGAATCCATTCGTAATTTCAGAAAGTGCAAAAGATTGTGTAAATCTATTTTCCAGTAGGCTTCGGTGTAAGTCGAAAGAGGCAAATCTTTTCGTGCTTGTTCGCGTGCAACACCCAAATCCACACGCTTTTGGTAAATTTCGCGAACGATTCTGTGCATCTCTTTTTCCTGTTTGGAAAGCTGTTCGCCGAGTTGCTCGGGCAAAAATCCGTCGCTACCTTGTTTATTATCTTTCGATTGCATTCGCCACATTCCCGGCTCGGTTTCGTAAGCGGAATCTATTGCAATGGAATAGCGAGTTGAATATTCGTTAACATTAGCAGTGCGATGACGAATCCACTGACGCCAAGCATCCATCGGGACGCGTACGTGGAATTTAATTTCGCACATTTCAAAAGGTGTGGTGTGTTTGTGCCTCATCAGGTAACGGATTAAGCCTCTGTCCTGTCTTACTTGTTTTGTGCCTTTTCCGTAAGAAACCCGTGCAGCTTGAACAATCGATTGGTCGCTTCCCATATAATCTATTACGCGAATAAATCCGTCGTCCAAAACTTTAAATGGTTTGCCCAGTATTTCATCCAATGCTTCTACACGAATCGGTTCAAGTTTTTCGAATTCTTCGTTCATCCGATTTTCTCCAAAATTTTATTAGCGATTTTTTCAGTTGCAAGCTCAATCCCTTTTTCAGGATTTTTTATCGAATCGATTTTGTCTTTGTAATATGCATAAATTTCTTCAACAATAAAATTACTATTTTCGATAAGTTCATTTTCACCGACAATAAAAAAAACGGGAATTTTTCTTTTGTTGAAAAATTCGTAAATAATTCCGGGTGCTTTTCCACCGAAAGTTTGCTTATCGATTTTTCCTTCGCCGGTAATTACAGCGTTGGAATTTGCGTGATGTTTCAAAAAATTTTCAATAATAAATTCTTCCGCAGGAATAATTCCCGCATTAAAAAAATATTGTAAACCGAATGCAAGTCCGCCACCTGCACCGGAAAGATTTTCTGTGTTTTTAATTCTCAAAAGTCTAATAATGTTTTGAAATCCTTCTTCGAGAATTTTAATATCAGATTGTGATGCTCCTTTTTGTTTTGCAAAAATTCTATTTGAACCACGTTCTCCGAGCAAAGGATTTCGAACATCGGCAACGGTTAAAATTTTGTAACTCAATTCGAATTTTGTTTTGTCGAACAAAATCTTTTCCGCTTTGCGATAAAATTTTGGCAATACCGGAAGCGGATGCGAACATTTTTGCAAGCGTAAACCGAATGCGGAAGCAATCCCAAGTCCCAAATCTTGTGTGGAAGTTCCGCCGATACCGATAATCACTTTTTCAATTCTAATTTCGCCGTTACGATTCATTTCGCCCAATTTTTTCAGTAGTATGCCCAATCCGTAAGATGAATTAAAAAGGGGATTGCGTTTATTTTCGGGCGTTAGCTTTAATCCCAAAACATTTGCTGATTCAACGTAAAGCGATTTCTCGTTTTTATCATAAAGAAATGCAACATCGAAATAAGAATCGAAATCGTAATGCCTTGGAATTGAAATGGTTAATTTCTCTGTTTTTTTTAGCAAAGAAATTGAGTTAAGAAAACCGTCGCCGCCATCGGAAACCGGAAGATTTACAATTTCGTAATTTTTCCCGTGTAACAAGGAGGAAAGTTTTTTAGAAATTATTTCTGCAACGCGAATTGCGGAAATGCTTTCTTTAAAATCGGTGGGTGCTACAAGAATTTTCTTATTCATTTCCCGTTATCGTTTTTAAGCTGAGAAAAAGCATCAATCAGTAAATTTTTTGTTTGCAAAAGTTCTTGCGAAATTACTTTTACTTCGCCGAGAACAGGCATAAAATTAGTATCGCCGTTCCAACGCGGAACAATGTGAAAGTGCAAATGCTGGTCAATTCCCGCACCCGCAGCTTTTCCGATATTCGCACCTACATTAAAACCGTGCGGTGAAGAAACGATTTTCAAAGCTTTTATCGAAAGGTCGATTGTATCGGCAATTTCGTAACGTTCTTCTTTTGTAAGCTCGGAAAAATCGGATAAATGGCGTCGCGGCACTACCATTATGTGCCCGTTGTTGTAAGGATACAAATTCAAAACAACAAAAACTTTATCGCCCTCGTAAACTTTTAGGCTTTTTTCGTTACTTAATTCTTCTTTTTGTGCAGCACAAAAAACACATTTTTCATCTTTCGGTTTATCCTTAAAAGATTCAATATAAACCGATCTCCACGGCGACCACATTTTTTCCATTGATTACACCTTTCGTTTTTTTTAATCTTTTAAAATAATTGATTTTGCGAAATAAAGTGAGTTTTTTTACTCCGGGTTTTGTAGAATCTCAGAACATGGTTTCCAGTTTAAAGAATAAAAAATTGTAAAGAGTTACGGAAATCACTTGAAAAAACGTGAATTTACGTGTGTTTTCTGCCTTCATTTAGTAGTGAGTTGTAGGAGGGGTTAAAATCTTCAATACGATTTTTAAGTCATAATTATTATAAATAGTTCGAATATTAATGTGTAAAAAAGGAAGAAGTTTTTACCAATACTTTTATTTATTGGCAATAATTTCTTCATTCTTTTTCAACATATCTTCAAATTCTTGTGCAACTTCTTTAACCGTTTTACTTGCAATAAGATTATAAATTTTATCTCTTAGTTCATTCCATTCTTCATGAAGTGGACAAGGATTTTCGTCTGAGCATTCCTTTAAACCGGTAATGCAAGTTAAAGTAATTACAGGACCTTCAATTCTTTCGACAATTTCAAGGATTGAACTATTAAGAGCAAGTCGGGAAATACGAAATCCGCCTCCACGCCCTTTGAATGATTCTACATAACCGAACTTTGCCATTCGTTGTAAAATTTTGGCAAGATAATGAGAAGGAATATCTTCTTTTTCAGCAATTTCGGATGCCATAACCAAATTATCTTTTGGATAACGAGCTAAAAATAAAATTGCTCTAATTGCATATTCGCCAGTTTTTGTGTAAATCATTAGTCCAAAACCTTTTGTTAATATTTAAATAAGATATTAATATCTCTATTTCAAAATACTAAAAGAATATGGTTTTTGTCAAGACGAATATTAAGAAAAGACAAGACATTTGAAAATTAAGTTTATAAAAAATTATAAATTAAATTTTGCTTGCCAAATTATAAAATAATTTGCTATTTTATAGTTGTGATTTGTTTTTATGGTAATACAATAAAAATCTTATGAGAAATATCGTGAAAAAAAAGATACTTTTTTTCATTTTTCTTTCCTTTGGTTTTTTGAATGAGATTCTCCCACAAGTTCCCGGAAAAATAACCGGAACTGTAAAAGACGATACCGGAAATCCTTTGCCGGGTGCAAATGTAATTGTTGAAGGTAAAGCAGTTGGTGCAAGTACAGATATGGACGGCAATTACATTATTCTCAATATTTCACCTGGAGTTTATACCGTTGCCGCTTCGTATATCGGATACGAAAAAGTACGACAAAAAAATATTGTGGTTAAACCCGGACTAACAACACGTGTCGATTTCGTTTTACGGGAGGAAAGCGTTTCGCTTGGCAAAGTGGTTGTTGTAACACCGAAAGAGCCCTTAATTCAAAAAGATGCAACAACAAAAGTTACAACAATCAATTCGAAAGATTTAGCAATAATGCCCGTAGAAAACTTGCAGGAAATTTTGGGAACGCAATCGAATATTGCTGTGCTTACCAATACGCCAAGTGCAAAAGCAGGATATAACGAAAGAGGAATTGACGATATTCGTTTGCGTGGCGGGCGTAACGGTGAAGTTGCTTTGATGATTGACGGAGTTAAGGTTTCGAACCCGATATTCGGCGGTTTCGGAACAAAGTTAAGTAAAAATTCAATACAACAAGTTGCAATTGAATCAGGCGGATATAGTGCGAAATACGGTAATGCACTTTCGGGTGTAATAAATCTTACCACAAAAGAAGGAGGCGGACCTTTACGAGGTTCAGTTCGTTATTATTCGTCGCGTCCTTTCGATTTGAATTTTCTCACCAATGCACGGGGCGAAGCTTTACGTTTACAAAATGTTCAGGGTTCATTAAGCGGGACTGTTCCTTTTACCGAAAATGTTGCTTTTTTTATTTCGGGAGAAGTTAATACAAGCACTGGAACAACACTTCTTTTCGATGATATAACTTGGGACAAATATCGCACAATTCATTACGATACAGACGGCGACGGGATTCCCGAAGAAATTACACTTCCGACTTCCGACGAAATTATCAACGGTTATTTGCGTTACGGTAGTCTTGATTCCGTTTATTCCGGATTGGCTTATCTTTGGGACGAAGTAAAGGGTCCGGACGGAAGGGAAATAAATCCTATCGATCATTATTCCGGTTGGGTAGGTTTGGGTTGGAACAATTCCTATAATTTCTTCGGCAAAATCACAATCCCGATTACAACAAATTTCAGAGCGATTTTCTCTTTGTTAATGGATAAAAGATACCGACAATTCAATAATTATAATGCATGGTATGATTATAATATGCCCGGACAAAATGTTCAAATTTTACAAAGTAATAAAGAAACGTTAACACTTAATCATACTCTTTCGCAAACTACGTTTTACACCGTAAGACTTTCCCGTTTTTTCGAAAGCAGAAGAATTCGAATTTTAAAGAATTACGGCAAAAAATATTCAAGTTGGATTAATATTTTCGAACCGCCGGATAATAATTTGAAAACTCCGGAAGAATATATACCTTATTACAGTAGTCAAGCCGTTAGAGATCCGTTTGAAAACGCTTTTTATTTGAAGGCGGATAATCGTTGGTATTCGGGCGATAGCAGTGCAAATTACGAAGCTCGAATGGATTTTACGAGCCAGCTTACTCAAAAGTATATGCTTGAAACCGGTTTTCAATTCAATTATATCGATTTACATTATCATTCATATCAAAATATTTCGACAGTTGATCCTTTCCCGACAATTTATCATTACACGCCTTTGGAAGGTGCCGTTTACGCACAATTGAAAGCCGAATTTAACGATTTGATTTTCAATGCGGGATTGCGTTTCGATTATCTGAATTCGGGCGGAACATTCTGGGCAAATCCTTTTGATCCTATCGCTGATGACAGCGGAGATACGCTTAAACTTAAAAATGTGGTTGAAGTAAAACCGAA
>CAYZGB010000018.1:8872-23797 GCA_964477915.1 uncultured Melioribacter sp.
TAGGAATTGCATATCCGTTGACCGATCAATCCGTAATTACATTCAACTTCGGACATTTTTATCAGAATCCGAATTATCGCGATATGTATCGAGCTTCCGGTTCAAACCGAAGTATGAGTTTAGTTAGAAGTAACATTATCGGTAACCCGGATTTGAAACCGGAAAAATCCGTCCAATACGAAATAGCGTTGCAACAACAGTTAACCGATAATCTTGCGTTAAAAATAAATCTTTGGACAAAAGAGACGACAAATCAAGTCGGTTCGGTAGTTGTGCCGGCTTATTCCGACCCAAATAGAAGCAATCCTTACACGTATTCTGTTTTTGTTAACAATAATTTCGGTTCGGCACGAGGATTGGAAATAAATATCACAAAACGTTTAAGCGATAATTACGGATTTTACATTAACTATTCCTATTCAAAAGCCAAAGTGTTATTACCGACTTCGTGGGACGGATATTGGAGCGGTGCTACGGAAGATGATTTACCAAAAAAAGAAACAACCGCGCCTTGGGATCAAACCCACGTAATTAGGGCGAATTTTCATTACAATATACCTCAAGGTTCTGGTCCGTATTTATTTGGTGGATATCCATTCGGAGATTTGGATATTACTATTTTTTACTACGGTTCGAGCGGAATGCCTTACACACCTTACATACCGGGCGGTGTTATTGTAGAGCCATATTCCGCACGTTGGCCGTTTTCTCATCGTTTCGATTTGAGAGTTTCCAAACGTTGGAATGTAGGAGGAATAAAACTTATCGGTTTGTTACAAGTTAAAAATATCTTCGATAGAAAGAATGTTTTGACAGGTTACACCCGCACAGGGTCACCTACAAATCCGGGAACTTCTTCTTATTATACGTTATCCTCGACGTATTGGGATTCGCGGAATAACAATAATTTCGGTTTACCGAGAACAATTTATTTGGGAATAGAAATTTTATTCGGAAGTAGAGGTTATTAGGATTATGAAAACATCCAAAATAATTTTGTTCGTGTTGTTGTCCGCCGGTTTGATTTTCGGACAATATACGGACAAAAAAGAACAGAACAATAAAAAGAAATTTACGATGTCGAAACCGAAAGGTGTTTTCGATAGAGCAGTCGGTTTTATGGATGCCGGACAAATGAAAGTTCACGGCGTAGAAAATTTCGGATTATTAAGCGGCTACGACCATCCGGGCTATCAAAGTTGGTATCCAGGTGCTTTCCACGGTGATTGGGGCGAAGTTCGTTGGATTGCTCCCGTTATTCTTATGCCTCCGGGACCTTGGGGAGCAAAACACACCAACGGACCGGATTTACCCGAAGACCGCAGTAATCAGTATAATGCAATCGAATCTTTTTCGGCAATTCATTTAAGACAAGGCGACGGAGCAAATTTTACCGATTGGGAAGCTGCTGATAATTCAAGCGTTTATTACCACGGCAGTTTGTTACAAGATAATATTCCTATGGTTGCCACAAGCACATTACCCGAAAGTTGGCCTGAAGGTTATTTCGACGAAAACGGACACTGGGTTTCCACACCTGGGGAAAGACATTGGCCCGGTGGATGGGCTTTGGATCCGGATCCCAGTTCGCCTACTTATATGCAACCGCTTGTTGGCGATTTCGTTTCGAATAAAGATATTTTCTTTATTTCCACAGATAAGTATAACGGTGTTCGGCAAGGTGCAACAACGGCTCGTTACGGCTATCCTGTTGGACTCGATATGGAAGTTTCGGGATATAGTTATTCTACTTCCTTGTATTCAAGTGTTGTTTTCTTCAATATTAATTTTATCTATCGAACGCGGGACGATTTGACTAATCCCGATAGTAAATTTTATGACCCGAACAGACATTTTTACGATGGAACAATAGATAGCGTTTATTTTGCTTTTTTCGTAGATCCCGATTTACCCGGTAGATATTTGGTGCCGGGTTCAAATCACCGACAAGCTACGCCCTGGGCGGAAGACGATTACGGCTTGGTTTACGATTACGACGATAACGGGACAATCGACGTATTTATTGCTTACGATAAAAAAGATTATTTTACCGATGAACGTTATCCTGAAAATTCCGGACCAGTTTCCGCTTACGGAATAAATTTTTTCAAAACACCTAAAGTTAACCCGAGCGATCCCAATAGTCCCGAAATAGGAATTACAGGTTTTCATTGGTTCGACCAAGATGAAGTTGTTCGTCCGGCAAATATTAACGAACAATGGGAAAAAACTCTTTACGCAATTTCTTCGGGAAAACCGGAACTTATTCCGGATGAAGACAGAGGAAAATGGTTCCACGGAAACGACCCTGCGATGGATGATGTTGAATTATTACGTGATTATCAGGAAAGTTTTCCGGTAGGAAGTCGTCCAGATATTCAATTCTGGTTCAGTTCCGGACCTTTTACAATTTCGCCCGGCGATACAATTCCAATTCATATCGGAATTGTTGGTGCAGTTCCAAATCCAGGTCCTCTCGACGCGGATGGATTTCCTACAAATCCGCCGGATGTTCGTTTCAAATCCGTTTTCGATGCATTGAAACAAGCGGATACGTTATATAAAAACAATTTCATCGGTTTCCGTCCTCCTTCTGCTCCAACGCTTCACGCAGTAGGAACCGAAGTAATTGATAAAGACGGATTGCCGGTTATTTACGGAGAAAACGGAAAGGTAACACTTTATTGGGACGATAAATCGGAACAATCGCTTGAAATTGTAACAAAGGAACACGATTTCCAAGGATACAGAATTTACAGAACGCAAGCCGCAGTCCACGGACAAGGCGAACCTAAATGGGGAACACCGATTTACGATTATACGGGCGAAAATATAGTAGGTTATAAACCTCTTGCAATTTACGATAAAATCGACGAGTGGGAAGGTCCCGATCCGTTGAATCCGTTTTTCGATTTAGGAAGCAATTCGGGATTAAAATACACTTTCGTCGATCACGATGTTGTAAACGGTGTTCGTTATCGTTACACAATTACGGCATACGACCACCCAATCTTGGATGCCGATCAACCCGCATTGGAATCTTCGCGAGGGAACGACCCGAGATTGATCCAAACGGTTGATGTAATTCCCGGTGTTCAGCCGCAAGGCTTTGAGGAAGGTAAAGTCGATAGCAATGTAACGCATATTACGGGAATTGCTACCGGCGAATTGAATGTAACGGCAATTGACCCGATAAAAATAACGGGACATACTTACGAGGTTACATTTAAAGATACTCTCGATACTCTTTCCATAGATATTTACGATTTGGACGCAAATAAGTTTGTTGTTCAAAATTTCCAAAATTATTGGCTCGAAAAAGATAAACCGATTGCACAACCTCGTCCGATTTTCGACGGAGTGGGTTTAACGATTATCAATCACAATAAAATCGAACAACTTTCCCAAGGTTGGGCAATTGTAACGGGCGATACCTCAGGTTATGAGTTCAGCATAATTTCCGGTATTGAAGATACAACCGTAATTCCTTGCGATTACGAAATAGTTTTCGGCGATTCTTCGCTTAAATATTATGCAAATCCCAATTCTTACAAAGTTCCGTTTAAGGTTTACAACGTAACGCTCGATCCGGATATGCAGAATCCTCTCAATCTTTTTGTGCAAAATCCGGGATTGCCTTGGGAAAGCGGACAATTTATTTATTTGCTCGAACCCGATATTCCGCATAAAACTTGGAAATTCACAATAAATTGGGATTCCACCGCTACTCCTCCAAATGCAGGTGATGTTTACAGATATATTACTAAAAAACCTTTTAATTCTGATGATGTTTACGAGATAAGAACCGAGGCATTAAAAGTTAATCAAGGTGAGGCGGATTTATCCAAAATTAAAGTTGTGCCAAATCCTTACATTGTTTACAACGTAACCGAACAAGCGGCAACATCGCCGGATAGATTTACCCACAATTTGAGATTTACGCACTTACCGAAAGAATGCACAATAAAGATTTATACGGTAAGTGGTCAATTGGTCAAAACATTGCACCATTCAAGTTCGTCAATCGGTGAAGAATCGTGGAATTTATTGAGCGAAGAGCATCTTATGGTTTCTTACGGAGTTTATGTTTACACAGTGCAAACGCCCGACGGTAAACATAGAATAGGAAAATTCGCAATTGTTTGGTAAAAATTCGGAAGCGTAATAAATGAAAAAGACAATATTAAATATCGTTTCTGTGTTGATTTTAACCCCGTTTTTCCTTGTGGAAATTAATGCACAGGATTTAACAAAGGTCGGAACAACCTCCGCCGATTTTTTGATGATTGAAGCCGGTGCAAGAGCACAAGGTTTGGGAGGAGCCTATATCGGTATAGCCGACGATGCTACCGCTCTCTATTGGAATGCTGCCGGTGCGGGCTTAATCGGTAAAGGTTCCGTTCAATACCAGTTCGGAAAACGTTTTGCGGATATTACTCATCATTTTATGGGTATTACCTATCCGCTAACTTCCGAAGATGTAATCGGATTTTCGGTTCAATATCTCGATTACGGAGAAATGGAAGTAACGACTATCGAAAATCCCGAAGGAACGGGCGAAACATTCACCGCTCATAGTATGTCGCTTAATCTTACTTATGCAAAACAATTAACCGATCGTGTTTATGTCGGTTTTACTGGTAAATATATTTACGAAGAAATTTGGCTCGAACACGGAAGCGGATTTGCATTTGATATTTCAACGATGTATGATATGCCCGAAATAGGTTTTCGCATCGGAATGGCGATTTCGAATTTAGGACCCGAAATGGGAATTGATGAAGGTCCTCATCTGACATTTTACAGGCAAAAGCCCGATGATTATCCCGGAAGCCCGCAACCGGAATCTCAATTGGTAACGCAAAAATTTCCCTTGCCCACAGGATTTTCACTCGGTATTTCTTCCGTAATTGTTGGTAGCAATTCACCTTTTTGGAAAAGTGGTGAACATAAAGTGCTTGTCGCTGCAAGTATCAATGATTATTTCAACGCACCGTTCAGAGGTAATTTCGGTATTGAATACGGTTGGCAAGGTTTGATATTTCTTCGCGGCGGTTACAGAATCGGTTACGATACTCAAAAACTTTCGCTCGGCTTCGGTTTGAATTTTTACAGATTTACCAATCAAGATGTCCGTGTCGATTACGTTTGGGTTGATTACGGAGATTTGCAAGGAGTTCATATTTGGTCGCTGGAATTTCGTTTTTAAATACACGCATTTAACACTCGTTTAATAAAACAGCCGGAGTATTTTATTTGTCATCGATAAAAAAATACGATACTTACACCGATATTACACCGTTGGGAATTGCCGTCGGTGTTTTCATAGGTGTTTTAATGACCGCAAGTTTTTCGTATGCCGCTTTGGTTTTGGGCTTTTCAACAAACGGATCTCCGGTTGCAGCTGTTCTCGGTTGGGGAATAATGCGTGCGATATTCAAACGAGGAACAATAATTGAAAACAATATTATTCAAACAATTGCATCGGGCATTAACACTTCAACAGCCGGTGTAATTTTTACAGTTCCCGTTCTATTAATTAGAGGTGCCGAATTTAATTTTGTTTGGGTTCTTGCTTCTTGTGTAGCCGGTGCTATTTTGGGTGTCGGATTTATTATCCCTTTACGTAAACAAATGATCGATTTGGACAGATTGCGCTTTCCTTCGGGCACGGCAATAGCAAGCATACTTAAATCACCCGGCGAAGGAATGAAAAAATCAAAACTTTTGCTTTACGGTGCGGGAATTTCCGCGAGCGTTTATTTACTCACCCGTTTCCCCGATTTGGGTTTGCCTCAAATTATTCCAGCAACTATCGATTTGAACTCTATACTTGGATTGCCGGATTATTTTAAAAACGTTTGGGCGGTTTCTCTTTTGAGTGTGGGTATCGGTTACATAGCGGGAAGAAACGGACTTTTTGTTTTGGCGGGAGGTATTCTTGCTTATTGGTTGCTTACACCGTTTTTTATCGGGTTTGATTTTTTACCGGCGAATATTGCAATGAACGAAGCAGCGGATTTTGTTCATTCGCAAATGACACGACCGATTGGAATTGGAATGTTAATCGGTGGTTCGCTTATGAGCATTGTGTTAATTGCACCAGCAATAAAAGCAACGGTGGGAAGTTTCAATGCTAAAAATATTACCAATACCGAAAACGATGAAATGCCGATTAGCGTTTTATACAAAGTGATTTTGGTCGCATTTTTACTTTTTTTATCGGCGGCTTATTTTACGTCCGATATAGATTTTTCAACCGCTTTTGTAGTCTCTTTTGCTAGCACACTTTGGCTATTGTTTGCGGGAATTATTGTTTCTCAAGCAACCGGAATGACGGATTGGACACCGATAAGCGGTATGTCCTTGATTGCCGTTGCAATTCTGATGATGTTTTTAACGTCCGAACAAATAGCAACCGCCGTATTGATTGGTGCCGGTGTTTCTGTTGCAATCGCCGAAAGTGCCGATATGATGCAGGATTTGAAAACAGGTCACTTGGTAGGAAATTTCCCCGTAAAGCAACAAAAGTTGCAATTGCTTGTTGCCGGTTTGGGACCGATAATTTCGTTGAGTGTTATGTTGTTAATTTGGAATTCGGGTGGAGTTGATCCCGTAACGGGAAATCAGTTGCCCGGTTTTGGTCCGGGAACTGACATCGAAGCGCCTCAGGCCGTTGCACTTGGTGCCACAATCGATGCCGTTCAAAACGGCGATGTTCCAGTCGAAAAATTTCTTGCCGGTGCGATAATCGGAAGTGCACTTTCGTTTACTTCGTTACCCGGCCTTGGTGTAATTATGGGTATTTCGATGTATCTTTCGATGAAATACATTTTGCCTTATGGTTTGGGTAGTATTATTGCAATTTTTATGATACGTCGAAAAGGGAAGAAGTGGTCGGAAAAATGGGCTGTGCCATTTGCCGCCGGTTTGATCCTCGGTGAGGCTTTGCTTATTATTGTTTTTGCTTTGATGAAAGTGGGAGGCGTAATTTGAGCATAAGCAAGTCAAACATCGGTGTAACATTGATTATTCTCGGCGTTGTTTTTTCAGCCATCGAAGCCTCTTTTATTCCCATTAAATGGGATTTTTTTTCATTGGGAATTATTATAATAATTACGGGAGTTATTTTCCAAAGAACTGGCAAAAAACAGGAAATAGAAACAAATAAAGGCGAAGGTTTGACTTTTGACGGATTTATCGAAAACATAAAAAAATTAAAATTGAAAATCGATTTTTTTAAGAAGAATTTAACGAATGAAAATATTGAAACAATTGACGATGTAATAAATGACGTAATGCCCGATGTGGAAGCTTACAGATTTGCAATTGTTGAAAAAATCGGAATTTCCGGTTACACGGAGTTGATCTCGCTTTATGCCAAAGCCGAAAGAATGGTTGCTAGAGGAGTTTCTGCAACTATTGACGAATATTTCGACGAAGCGAAAAAATGTTTTTCGGACGCAACGGTTATGCTTGAAAATACACTGATTAAAGCTGATAGTTTGACGGAGAAAACAAATGGCTGAAAACGGAAATAACGAAAAAGCAATCAGAATCGGTAAAAAAATTCGCGATACAATGAAACAATTCGGAATTTCGGTTAAGGAATTATCGCAAAAAACCGGAATTGAATTGCAAACTCTTTATTCGATACTGAACGGACATCATCAGGCAAGCGTTGAAAAACTGGAAGCGATTAGTCGGGAATTGCAACTTAGTATCGATGCACTTTTGGATTTGGAAGTAAATACTTTTCCGATTTTTGCCGAGCCGTATAAAGCATCTTTAAGTTATGCGGAGTTTGAGGATATTTGGTTTGGACCTACAGGAGGCGAACGAATTTCGGTATCGAGAAATTTCAGTGTGATGAATCATTCGCCGGAACTTCGAAAAGAGTTTTTAGAAAAAATTTACGGACTTGGGAAAAAAGAAATAAAAATTGCTCTCGATTCTTTTGAAAAAAGAATGGAAGTAATTAAAAAGAAGGAAAAAAGCAGACTTGAGCTTGTTGTAGATAGCGAAGTATCCGATTTCATTAAGCAGCGCGAGCCCTTTAATCTTCTTTCAAAAAAACTTGTTCGTGAATGTGTGGAAAATATTATTGATAAACTGGAAAACGAACCACTTAATTTTGAAGTTGTGATAATTCCTAGACAATATTTTTTGGTGAATTACGAAATAATAAATCGTGAAGTTATTCTGTTTGATTTGGGAACGGTTTTTTTCAGGCAGACTCATCCTACTTTAATTAAACATTTTATTAACGAGGTTGAATTGCTCAAATTTAAGAGGTCGAAAATTTCCGAACGGAGTGAAGTAATTAATTTTTTAAGGAAACTTCTGAATGCGAAGCGTTAACACAAATGATTTATTAAAGACGGTTTCCGATTTGGTTTCGTTTAGAACTACCGACTCCAATTTCGGTGAGTTTGACAAAGCCGTTAAATACATAGAAAAATTTTTCGAAAATGAAAGACTATTTATTTTCAAACATTATTTTAATGATTATCCCGCACTTTTTATTTCTACCCTAAATACAAAGAAACCGAAAGTATTGTTACAAGGTCATCTCGATGTTGTAAACGGAAAGAGCGAACAATTTACGCCGAAAATAAAGGGCGATAAACTTTTTGGACGTGGAACGGTTGATATGAAGGGCTTTGTAGCGGTTGCAATGCACGCTATGAAAGATTTTGCCCAAAAACGAATTGATGCGGGAATGATGATTTCTTTCGACGAAGAAACGGGAAGCGAAAACGGAACAAAAAAATTGGTGGAAAAAGAAAAATATTCTTGCGAGATTCTTCTTAACGGCGACGGCGGTTACAACTATGCCGTAATACACGGCGAAAAGGGAATTGTAAAATTCGAACTCGAAACAATTGCTAAGCCCGGACGTCATCCGTATCCTTGGGAAGGAGCAAATGCTTTCGATCTGTTTATAGAAGATTATAAAAGCATTACGGAACTTTTTCCCGAAAACAAATTCGCAACCGATTACGACAATTGGCACACCACTTATTCTATTTACGATATTAATGTTTTTAACGACGAATTTCATCCGCCAAAAAAAGTAACCGCAAAAATGAATATTTATTTTACGGAAAACATTACGACCGACGAATTGTGCCGTAAAATAAAGGGGAAATTGAAGCACACGAAAATTAAAAAGTTCACAGCAAGCGAAAGAGTTTATGAAAATCCCGATTCAATTTACATTCGTGAAATGCAAAAAATTATGAGTAAGAATTTCGGACGAGAAATTGCAATCCGAACGGAAAACGGATCTTCCGATGCAAGATTTTTTGCAAACAAAGATATTCCGATTGTAATTGTAAAGACTGTCGGAGAAGACCATCACGGCGAGAATGAACATCTTTTAATATCCGAATTAATGCCGATGTATCGTTCCGTAATTGATTTTGTTTCCGTTTTTTTACAAAAAAATATCGAAGAAAAAAACTTGGTTTTGAATAATGAAATCAAATAAACGAATGATCCTATTTATTCTATCAGTCTTGTTGTTTTCAAATTCTTGTAAAAACAAAAATGAATTTCTGATTAAAGCAAAACTAGTAAATCCGCCTGTTTCCACATTT
Source organism: uncultured Melioribacter sp. (assembly GCA_964477915.1). Taxonomy (GTDB): domain Bacteria; phylum Bacteroidota; class Ignavibacteria; order Ignavibacteriales; family Melioribacteraceae; genus WGAL01. The sequence goes on from CAYZGB010000018.1 coordinate 18,475, forward strand.
CAACTTGCACCTGCTATTTTCTTACCCGAGAGTTACGTGGAAAAATTATCAATAGAAGAAGGTGTTCCTGTTCGTGTTATTCACGGAAAAGAAAAGGAGGATTTGCGTATATATAAATTTTTTGGTGAAGAGGGAACTTTTGCCGTGCATAAAAAATTTGCCGACAAATTGAAATTAAAATATGGCGATGTTAATCAAATTAAAATAGAAAAAATTCAGCCCGAAGAAACAAAACTTGAACCGAAGCCAATTAAGTTTTACGTTGAAAATTACAAAGGCGATTTGAAAAAATGGAAAGGTTATGCGTTCGGAGCACCTCACGGCGATTGCGATTTTGAAACGGGAAGTGTTGTGAAACTTGTGGCAAAAAATTACGGAATACCGGCAACAGCGGCTTACGGTTGCAGAATTTCGTATCGAGGAATTTGGTTCGATTGTAATCGTCCTTTAATGAAAAAACCGAAACCGGACGGACACGGAGTTTTCCCTGAAAGAAATTGGAACGAAGCAGCGGAAGAAAAATACAAAACTTATCAAGATAGTGTTTGGAAAAATAACGGACTACACTACGGCGAACGATTTGAATTATTCACAAGTTTCCACGGACACGATTTAACTGTGAAGTTACCGGACGGAAGGAAAATAGAACGTCCGGTAATCGAAGCAATCGGCGTAGGCTTTACGAAAAACGAATTGAGAAAAATAAAGAAATTTTATTACCAAAATGCCAATCGGTATTGGGAAAATCCGCCGGATCTATATTTCGGAAATTTACCCGAGGATAGAACTTACGAACAATTCGGTGAAAAGTTACAATTTTTTTATTCGGGATTGGGAACAAGAACATACGGTTCGTTACGAAGCGATTTATGTAAGCACGCCTTACACTTCGAAACACCTAATTCCGTTAGGCTCGAAGAATCGGTGCGTCCGGCAACCGCTAATTTTCTTGCCGATTTGTATTCTTTTATTCGTCGGGAAATTTTAGGCAAAGAAAATTCCTTTGATGTAAAAATTCAAGTAGTTACACCGCCGAAAGATGTTAATGCAAAAATAAAAATACCGGCAGGCGTTTTTATTATGGGAGCACCCGAAAACGAAGGTTGGTCGAGCGAACATCCGCAGCATAAAGTTTTCGTTGACGAATTTGAAATAGACAAATACGAAGTTACAAATCAACGTTATGCAAAATTTCTAAACGATGCGATAAAACAAGGTTTAATTAATATATCAGTTGGTAAAGTTTTCGATAAATCTAAACATTTGCTTTATGATGTTTCAAATCCGTTTTCGGAAATAAAATTTGAAAATGGAAAATTTTATATTAAGAAACACCGCGAATTTTTTCCCGTTGTTTTTGTTACCTACTACGGTGCAAAGGCTTTTGCCGAATTTTACGGAGGCGATTTACCAACTGAGGCGGAATGGGAAAAAGCGGCAACTTGGAACGGCAAAAGAAAGTTTTTCTATTCGGTTTCGAGTGACAAGATAAAAGAGAGTATGGCAAATTTTGAAGATAGCGGAGATCCGTTCGAAAAAGTTTTGCCCGGAACAACACCCGTAGGTTTTTACAAATCGTCCTCGCCTTACGGTGTAAAGGATATGAGCGGAAACGTTTGGGAATGGTGTAAAGATACTTATGTTTATTCTGCCTATAAAAATTTGAAGGATACCGTTATTGCCAATCCTTTTAGCGATATTGAGGGAACAATGAAAACAATTCGCGGAGGTGCCTGGAATACCGAATTTTATGTAACGAGAGGGACAATGCGGTTGGGAATAAATCCTAATCAAGGGCTTGTCAATCTCGGTTTCAGATGTGTTTACCGTAAAAATAAATGAAAGAATTAAAAATGAAGAAATTAAAATATATTGTATCGATAATAATTTTTGCTTTCTCTATTAATTTTGCTCAATCCGTTGATAAAATTACCGCAAAAAAAGTAGCGGAAAACTGGCTTGTAAGAGTTTCCGAATATTTCGACGGAAATTATTCGATTTTACCCGCACCCTTTTTGCTTACGAACAATGTTGGGGAAATAATTGCTTACATTTTTAATCTCAGTCCTCAAGGTTTTGTTATCGTAACATCGGACAAAAGATTAACCCCTGTTCCCGGATTTTCCTTTACATCTGATTTTATTAACGATGATGATAATTTCTGGCACTGGTTTGTAAAGAGTGATTTAAGTTCGCGTTTTTCACATTTGGAAATAGCGAAGAAATCGGTGCTTTTAAAAAACATAAAGGAATGGGACAATTTGTTATTAAATAAATCTGGCTATTCAAAATTCGATATTGTAGGTCCATTTGTTCATTCCAATTGGAGCCAAGGATACGTTAACGGCGAACTTGTTTTCAATTATTATACACCAAATCATTGGTCGGCAGGTTGTGTTGCAACTGCAATGGCACAAATTCTTAATTATTATAAATGGCCTTTGAACGGAACGGGTTCGCATTCGTATTATGAAGATGATGCTGGAACAATTTCGGTTAATTACGGAAATACCTTGTATGATTGGGGTAACACGCTTGACGATTATGAGAACAACGTTTTTACTCTACCGCAACAAAAGGCTGCCGGTTTGCTTACTTTTCACGCGGCAGTTAGTGTTAATATGGATTTCGAGGCGAATGGTTCCACATCAAGCACAAGTGATGTTCCTTATGCTTTGCATTCGTATTTTCGGCATAGCGGTCATTACAGCAGTGTAAATTCGAGCGGTTTTTGGACGGCACTTAAAAACAATATGCTCGATTTACGTCCGGCAATTCTTTCCATTAAACGGAATGACGGAATGGGACATGCCGCTGTTGTTGACGGTTACTTCGATATGAATAATTATTATCATCTTAATCCGGGTTGGGGCGGCAATTACGACGGTTGGTATGATATAAGCGGCGACTGGGATATGAGCGGATATACAATTGTTGTAGGTGCGGCAAAAGGTATTGTTCCATCACCTATGATAAATGATATTAATCGTGTTTCCGAACTTTCGTTCGATTTATCTTGGAGTGTAAGCCGTTATCAATATGCCGATTATTACGAGCTTCAACAATCGGATAATTACGGCGGACCTTGGACAACAATAAGTGCTTCGATTACCGATACTGTTTACAGAATAAATGTTCCCGATTTAGGTTCTTATTTTTATCGCGTTCGTGCAAAGCGTGACGATATTTGGTGGGATTGGTCGAAAGTAAAAAAAGTTCAGTTGGGTTCAGATCGTTCGGTTACTTTTCTTGTAAAGTTACCGGGTGGTGTTCCTTTGGACGAAGGAGAATCTTTTGTTATTCGTGGAAACATTCCGCCATTAAGCGGAAATACGAATAGTGATCCGTTCGCCGGACCCGATTCCGAAGGTGTTTATTGGCTTACATTGGATTTTGATTTCGATTACGTAGGCCAAACCATTATTTACAGATTCTTTATCGATAGCCTCGGAACATTGATTCCAGAATCGCAGAATCGTTATTACGAATTGACCGCAGAGGCAGCTCAAATCTTGCCAGTTGCAACTTTTAACGAATTTCCTGATGATATTTCTTTGGAAAATGAAATTCCTGATAAAATCGAACTTTATCAAAATTATCCTAATCCGTTTAATCCTACGACAACAATCGAATATTCAATTCCAAACGTAGAGGCTAAAAATTTTTCGCCCGTGCAATTAATAATTTACGATGTATTAGGTCGTGAGGTTGCAACATTGGTAAACGAAAAACAATTGCCGGGGAAATATTCGGTCCAATTCCAAGCGAACGAATTACCCTCCGGAATTTATTATTATTCGTTGCAAACTGGTAATTACATTATAACGAAAAAGATGATTTTACTTAAATAAACAAAAAAGGAGAAGCAATGAAAAAATTATTTGTTACCCTGATTTTATTAAGTGTTTCCGTTCTTGCACAAACAAGTCTTGCTCCTGTAACGGAAATCGATTACAACAACGCCACACGTTATTGCGGTGCAAGAAACATTGCTCGAACAAACGACGGAAGCGTTGTGGTTGTTTACGAACCAGGTTCTGCTTATACGAATGCGGATATTTGGTATGCAATGTACAACGCGGCTTTTCAAACTTGGGATGTTGCCCAATTAAGCCAATCCGAGACCGGCTCTACTGGTGTGCCAGCAATAATTGCCGGCGAAGGGAATAATATGTTTGCTGCTTGGAAAGAAAAAGCAACTGACGGCAAACGCAATGCAATGTTTTCAAAACTCACAATTATTGATGAATTTACACATGAATGGTCAACACCTGTGGTTGCTGATAATATCGATAATAATACCGGCGTTTTGACTATTGACTTGGATAGCGATGAAAATCCGTTTATCCTTTTTTCCATTTGGAACGATCCGCCGGTTTTTGATGCAAACATTTATTGCTCGCATAGTTACGATGACGGGCAAACTTGGCCAACGGATAATTTAACTTCCGAATTCCCAACTCCTAATGTTTTGCCTTTTAATTATATGGATGTGAATCTTGCACACGGTCAGAACGGCACAATGTATGCAGCATGGGAAGATAAACCGCAACCCGTAACCAATCAATACGAAGTTTTGTTCTCGAAATACACACCCGATAACGGTTGGACAACACCCGAAATTCTTACTCCGGTTAACGACGGCGACGCATTTTTACAACATTATGTTGACGGATACACACCGCGCAACGAGGCACAAGCTCTTTACGAAATGGGTCCTGCAGATTATATGTTTGCAGGTGAAAAAACCGTAATTTACTACGATAACGGAAATTCGAAGGTTGTAACCGCTTCGTTTAATCCTTACTACCAAATGCCCGTTGAAGATAAAAACACTTTTATCCTCGATGTTGTTAATTATCTTGGAGCAACTGCGAGCGATTCTATTTTGGTTGTTGACGATGATAACAGATGGGATAACGAATGGGTTGTTACCGATGCTCTTGACCAAACAAATCTAAACTATCGTGTTTTCGATTGCGGAAATAACAGTGGTATGGCAACACAAATACCGAGTTTTGCAAACGATATGAGCAACAAAAAATTGGTTATTTGGTTTACCGGTGACGATTACAAAGATTTGGCTTTTTGGAATATTGCCGATGAAGATAACACCGAATTAATGCAGTATTTGCAAACAAACGGTAAATCGTTATTTATTATTGGACGGAGTTGGATGTACGATAGATACGGAAGTGCTCCCGATACTTTTTCAACAGGTGATTTTGTTTACGATTATCTTGGTATTAAACAATATGATATGCAATCGTGGGCTGACGATAATCAAACGGGTGTTGCCGAACTCAGTAAAGTCGCAGGAAGT
>CAYZGB010000019.1:0-22657 GCA_964477915.1 uncultured Melioribacter sp.
ATTTCCAAAGGTGTTTATCAAACACAAATGATTGAACACGCTTATATGGAACCGGAGTCCGCGATAGCATTGCCGAGTGAAGAAGGGATTACGGTTTATTCGCAAGGACAAGGAATTTACGAAGATAGAAAAGAGATAGCCCGCGTGCTTAATTTACCGAAAGATAATGTGCGTGTAATTCTTGTCCCGAACGGCGGTGGCTTCGGTGGGAAGGAAGATTTAACTGTTCAACATCACGCGGCACTTGCGGCATACAAATTAAACAAGCCGGTTAAATTTACATTAACCCGTGAAGAATCAATTAGAATGTCCACCAAACGACATCCGATAAAATTAAAATACGAACTCGGTTGCGATGCCGAAGGAAAACTAACTTTTCTTGATGCCGAAATTATTGGCGATACAGGTGCTTATGCTTCGGTGGGGATGAAAGTTTTGGAGCGAGCTGCCGGACACGCAACCGGTGCGTATTTTGTCCCTAATGTAAAATTGATTGCAAAAACCGTTTACACAAACAATCCGCCTTGCGGTGCTATGCGTGGTTTCGGTGCAAATCAAGCAACATTTGCAATGGAAAGTGCCGTTGATGATTTGTGTGAACAAGGCGGATTTGATAAATGGGAATTTCGTTTTAACAATGCACTTAAAGAAGGCGATGCTACATCGACGGGACAAGTTCTTAAAGCCGCAGTGGGTGTTCGCGAAACATTGCTTGCAGTTAAAGATGTTTTCAAAAAAGCAAAATACGCCGGAATAGCAAGTGGAATTAAAAATACCGGAATTGGCAATGGAATGCCGGACGATAGCACGGTAAAAATTCAAATCGTTGATGAAAATAAAGTAATTGTTTATCACGGCTGGACTGAAATGGGGCAAGGCGTAAATACGATGGCATTGCAATTTTTCTGCGAAGAAACCGGTATCGACCCCGAAATTGTTGAGGTTCGTGTTGATACGAAATCGGAAGCGGTTGCGGGAATGACAACAGCCTCGCGTGCAACTTCGCTTGTGGGAAATTCAATCCGTGAAGCTTGTGTAAAACTTAAAGAAGATTTGAAAACAAAATCGCTTGCGGAACTTTCGGGTAAACTTTACAGCGGAACTTGGGTTTGCGACTGGACTACCAAGCCCGGAGCAAATGTACCCGAAATAATTACACATTATTCATATAGTTACGCAACGCAAGTCGTTATTCTTAATGAAGAAGGTGAAATCGAAAAAATTGTAGCGGCACACGATGCGGGGAAAATCATTAATCCTACTTTATTCGAAGGACAAATAGAAGGCTCGGTTCATATGGGATTGGGATATGCAATTTCCGAAGAACTTGAATTGGAAAATGCTGTGCCGAAAAGTTACCATATGCGTAAACTTGGAGTGCTGCGTGCAAAAGAAACACCGGAAATTGAAGTAATCGGAATTGAAGTGCCCGACCCGAACGGACCTCACGGAGCAAAAGGCGTCGGTGAAATTGGTCTTGTGCCGACCGCTGCTGCGGTGGCAAATGCTTTTTATACTTACGATGGTATTCGATATTACAAACTGCCGATTAAACAGAGAAAGCGTGCTTTGTAAATAACAAAGTAAAATTTGGACAAATAGTTTTCTGATTTTAATAGAACACAAATGAATTTGTGTGAGCTGTGAACAGTGAATGCATTTTGTCCGTAGCCGTTGTCCTTCGTCCGTGGTCAATTATAAATTTAATAATTCTAAATCCCTAGTTGACATTTTGACCCCCAAGTGCAACTTGTTGCAGAGGAGTGAGAAATCTTTAAAGATTAAAAAGATTTCTCTCCCGACACATACGTTGTCGGGATCGGCTTCGTTCGAAATGACAGTTTTCAAAACTTTATGAACTTTTAACTTTTTGTCCTTTTAACCTTTTCGCCTTTTGACCTATTAACCTTTCAACCTTGGTTTCCTTCGGAGTAATTAAACATTTGTGTTAACCTTTTTTTATTTTAGATTTGTTTGAAAAATAAATTAAAGGAAATAGAATGAAGAAGATAGTTTTTTGCATCGCAATTATTTTGTTGCTTTTTAATAATCTGATTTTCTCTCAAAATTCTTTGCCGAATAACGTAACAATCAAAACGCTCGATAACGGATTACAAGTTCTTCTTATTGAAAATAAAGCACTTCCGATGGTTGGAATTAATACGGTAGTAAAAGTCGGTTCTGCTTACGAAACATTCGCGACAAGCGGAATGAGTCATATGCTGGAACATTTGCTTTTTAACGGAACGGAAACAATGAATCAGCGCGAACTTTACGATGCCGTTGATTTAATCGGCGGATACAATAACGCAAACACTTCCGAATTTTACACTAACTTTATGATGGTAACACCCGCCGAAAATATTTACGAAGGAATAAGAATACAATCGCAAATGCTTTTTCACTCGGTTCTTCCCGAAGAAAAATACGAAAAGGAAAAAGGAATTGTTCTTGAAGAAATCGGGAAAACCCTTGCAAATACGGGCGAACAATTGGAACGGAACGTAATCTCTTGTATTTACAAGGGGCACGCACTTTCACTGCCGACACTCGGAACATACGAAACAATCAAACATATGAAACGCGACGACGTTTACGCATTTTACAAAAATTATTACAAACCGAATAATATGATTGTAAGCGTAATCGGAAATTTCGATACAAAGAAAATGCTTGAATATTTGAATAAATATTATGGAAGCATTGCCCCTGGTGATGTCGAATATCCGCAAATTCCGGATTGGAAAATCGGTTTGGAAAAAATTGATGTTACATCAAGTAAAGTTTATCATAAATTTTACGAAGGAAAGGGAACTCATTTACAATTGTTCTACAAACTTCCCGATGCCCCTCGTGAACTTTATTCTATGTTGGAAGAAAAGTTTAACGATAAATCGGAAGTAATTAAAAACACGATTAATAATAAATTCAAATATTGGGTAAAAGATTTATACGTTTCAGCACGCAATAAATATGTTGCGAATTACCTCGAATTTGATTTTACCGTTGTAAATAAAAGCTCTTACAACGATTTTACCGCGTATGTGGACTCGCTTTTGAAATCAATAAAAATTACATTTTCGAAAACCGAAATTCAAAATGCAATTGCCGAAGCAAAAACAACCTTTTTACGCAATACCGAAAAACCGCATATGTTCGGAATTTACAATGCGGAAATATTTGCCGTTGAAGGGATTGAAGGTGTAATTTCAAAATATTCGGGAGAAGGTTACAAAAAAGTAGCGGAAAAATTCCCCGAATTTTTAATCAAGAGTAAGCCGATTGTAATTTTGCAAGAGCCGGAAAAAAATTCAACTTCGGAAGGGAAAAGCGAACTCGTAACGCGGGAATTTAATCTTGGCAACGATTTCCCTAAATTGATTGTTCGGCAAAATAAGAACAGCGATTTACTTGCAATTCATTATTTGCTTGCCCACAAAAGCGAATACGAACAACGCTACGGAAAAAACGCAGCCTACATTTGGCACGAGGCTTTCGGTGAAAGAACAAAATCGAAAGAGTTTCTCAAACGTGCTTCGGAGTTCGGGTTTAAATTTACGGTAAATGATAATCCTTACATCCCGATGGATGATATTTATCTCTCGCCGGATTTCGGTTACATTCGGGTGGAAACGGCAACTGCCGATATTGAAAAGGCGATAGAGTTTCTTAATAATGAAATGTTGAATTTTACGCCGACAAAAGAAGAATTCAACTCCGCTTTGCGAATGTGGAAAATGGTTCAAATGATGAAGCCGATTAATCAAGCGAAATCAACCTTTGAAGATTTAGTTGACGAAACGCTTTATGGAAAAGCAAAGAAAACCAAAGCGAAACAACTAACTTACGAATCACTTTTGGATTTCGGAAGACATTATTTTATTCCCGCTAATATGATTATTGCTGTTGTTTCTTCAGCGCAACCGGAAGAAATTTCGAAACTCTTTACAGATTTTAAAACAAGTGTTCCAAAAGATTTTATTACAACAAAACCGAAAGAAGAAGTTTTTCGAACAATTGATAAGCCCGTTAAAATTGAACGAAACGTAAACGGCAAGCGTGCGTATTTGTATTACGGCTATCAAGTAAATGTTGAAAAAAATGAGAAAGCCGCACTTAAAGCGTTGTCGTTAATTCTTAATGATAAAATTGTTTTCGATATTCGGGAAAAACAAGGACTTGCTTACGGAATGAGTGCCGGAATTGAGCAGAGACGCGATAAAGCAATGTTTTATATCGAAATGGGAACTCGTCCCGAGAACGTTGAAAAATTGGTTGAGCAATTCCCCGAAAAATTTACTCGCGATTATTTAGGTGAAATTACCGAAAAAGAATTGCAAAAAAGAGTAAACAAATACTTGGGAAGAATGTTGTTCAGAAGATTATCCTCGATAAATCAAGGCTTTTATTTGTGCCGCTCGTTGTTTTATCACAACGACTTTAATTACGACCAAAAACAAATCGATGCATTGAAAAAAGTAACTTTGGAAGAAGTAAAAAAAGTTGCGGATAAATATCTTGATGCAGATAAAAACGAAGTAATAATAATTGTGAAATGAAAATGAATAGAGTAAAATTTTTGTTTTTAATTATTGTTTTACCGATGCTTGTTTTCCCTCAAAATAATGTGATTGAACAATCGTTAAATTCAATCACTGCCAAATCGTTAATGGCTACCGATACTTACTTGGCATCGCGTAAACTTGCGGGCAGATTATCCGGAAGCCCGGGATTTTTTAAAGCGGCAAAATATGCTGCGGAACGTTTTGAAAAATATAATCTTAAACCGCTCGGTGATAGCTCATATTTTCAATTTTTCAATATTGAATACAACGATATTTGCGGACCTTGCGTTTTTGAAAAAATTGAAAACGGTAAATCCGTTAAAAAGTATAAATTGGGAAGCGATTATGTTTGTCGCGGATTTACCGGCTCGGGAGATGTTACAGCACCGCTTATTTTTGTAGGTTACGGAATTAGCAAACCGGATTTAGGCTACGACGATTACGCCGGAATTGATGTAAGAGGAAAAATCGTAGTTGCATTCAAGTACAATCCGAGGTGGAAACTTAACGGCAAAAGTTTGGGCGAAGGTTATCCTCGGCAAAAATCTTTACTTGCTCGTTCTAAAGGTGCAAAGGCAATAATTTTCGTTTCGTTCCCGAATGACAAAAATCCGCAAAAGCCAATCGGGAGCGTCCTTTCGGGCGAAGGTGAACAGCCCGTTGATTTTCCGCAATTGCATATGGATTTGTCTGTTGCAAAAGATTTTTTTGAAGGAAGCGGTTTTACTTTAAAAGATTTGCAAACGGAAATCGACACAACACACAAACCGCATTCCGTTTCGTTAAATTCGGTTGCTCACATTAAAGTTGTTGCAAAATACGAAAAGCATCACCGCACGGCAAATTTAATTGGATTGGTTGAAGGAAGCGACAAGGATTTGAAGAACGAGTTTATTGTTCTCGGTGCACACTTGGATCACGTAGGAATGCAAGCCGGCGAAGTTTATTTCCCGGGTGCAAACGATAACGCTTCCGGCTCTTCAACAATTCTTGAAATTGCCAAAGTGTTTTCGGTCAATAAAATCAGGCCGAAACGAAGCATCATTTTTGTTTTGTTTGCTTCGGAGGAATCCGGACTTTACGGTTCAAAATATTTTGTTGAGCATCCGCCCGTTCCGTTAAATCAAATTAAAGCAATGATAAATTTCGATTGTGTTGCACACGGTGATAGTTTGAAAATCGGAGGCGGAAAAACCGCAACCGAAATATGGAATTTGGCGAAAGAACTCGATAAAAAATACACAAACATTATGGTAAACAATACTTGGGCTGGTGGCGGTGCCGATGCTACGCCATTTTACAATAAAGGAATTAAAACACTTTATTTTGTTACAACTAACAGTTACACATATTTACATCAGCCACAAGATAAGCCTGAAACATTAAATCCCGAACTTTTTGAAAAGCAAGCAAAACTTGGATTTTTGTTGCTCTATTATTTATCCAACAACAATTTCGAACTTCCGTAGGAGTGTAAAATGGTTATTCAAAAAGAAATTGTTTTGCCTGCAAAATCACGCGGATTTCATTTAATTACAAACGAAATTCTATCGCAAGTGCCGGAGATTGCAGAGGTAAAAGCAGGAATAATGCACATTTTTATTAAACATACTTCGGCATCGCTTACAATTAACGAAAATGCTTCGCCCGAAATTAAATACGATTTGAAAAACTATTTCGATAAGTTAGTCCCCGATAACCTACCATATTTTGAGCATACGCTTGAAGGACCGGATGATATGTCCGCACACGTTAAATCTTCAATTCTAGGCTATTCGCTTACAATCCCGATTACAAACGGAATATTGAATCTTGGAACTTGGCAGGGAATATTTTTATGTGAACACCGCAACCACGGTGGGCGTAGAAAACTTGTAGTTACAATTATTAGTTAGACTACGAAAAGTCAGCAGAGGCTTACGCCGAGTCCTCAGAGTTTCTTTTTGTATTCTTTGCGTTCTTATGTGTATTTCCCCGCGTTCTTTGTGAATTTTCTTTGCGTTCTCTGCGTGGAGATAGGGAGGAATGTCTTAACGAATCCAAATAAGTTTGTGCAAACGAAAAAAACTTTTTCCAAATCTCTTTTTCTTTAGGTAAAGAGGAAATTTTACTACGATACTCTTCTTCACTAATTTGATATTTACCGAAAATTTTCTTCTTTTCAACACTTAATGAATCGGAATTAATGGAAGAGGTTTCCGCAATCTTCAAATCAACGTAAATTTTAGATAATCTCTTTAAATCGGTGTCGTTATTATTTTTGCAAGAAAAAAGTAAAATAAGAAAAACGATAGCAAAATTAGCATATCTCATTTGGGATAAGTTAAAATTTCTTTTTCTTACTTGCTTCGAATAAAATTCGTTTTTCTTTTTCGGTTAAGCTTTGGTAACCGCCTTGCGAAATTTTATCGAGAATTGCGTCAATTACTTCCTGAGAAATTTCATCCTCGTTATCATTGTTGTAACTCGAAATGTCATAAAATTCCGCTTCTTCTACATCATTTTCATTGTAGCGAGGAGGTTTACGGTAACGGAAATTCGGTTTTTTCTTCGGACGGGGTTTTGTTAAATTTCCGAAGAAATCGTAAATACCGTTAAATGTAAAATGATATTTTCTATCAAGCAAAATAAATATTGCCGCTGTAATTGCTCCACCGATGTGTGCAAGATGAGCAATAAAAGAAAATCCACCGACAGACATTACTTCAATCAAGAAGAGGAAAGCAATTAAATACTTTGCTTTCATAGGAATAAGAAAATAAATAAAAATGTAACGATTGGGAAACATCATTCCGAAAGCAACCATAACGCCGAAAATTGCACCGGAAGCACCGATTGTTGGAGCAAGTGCGCCGGTTAAAATTGGTGCAAGAAGGATTTGTGTTAATCCCGCTCCAATTCCTGAAATCAAATAAAATGCAAGAAATTTACGTGAGCCCCAAATGTTTTCGATTTCCATTCCGAACATCCAAAGCATCAACATATTGAAAAATATGTGCCCGAAACTTCCGTGCAGAAATTGGTACGTAATCAATTGCCAAATTTGGAAATTGTAAGGCTCGCCGAATCTATCGAAGCCAACAATTGGATTTAATGCAAAGTAGCGATTTATTATGTACCAACCCGGAACACCTCCGAACGAGATGTTATTAAACATTACTTGAAAAAAGAATACAACAACGTTGATGATTAAAAGATTTTTAATTACCGGCGGGAAAAAGCTAAAACTCCCAAAACCAGCCGGACGATAATAATCTCTGTCGTAATAACTCATTAAATTTTACCTTAAATGATTTAAAAATTAAATATAAACTAAAAAAATTATTTTATCACACGAAAGATTTTCTGCTTAAACAATCGAAAACTAAAAAATGTTCATAAAAAAAACGGCTTCCGAAGAAGCCGTTGGAATTCTTTATTGCAAATACTTCCACTTAATTGTAAACGAACCCGAATTACCTTGACTATCGTAATAATTGGTAATTTCAAAAGCAGGATATTTTCCGTCGGATGTTTTAACTACAAAAACAAAATCATCCGGTGTAACGATATGATTTTCTCCGTAAGAGTACCAATCGCGAGTAACGTAATAAGGTTGTACGTCACTTTCGAAATTATCATCGCTAACAGTAGTAACTGTTTCGAGTTCAGTATTTTCTAATCTTTTTGCTTTTACGTTATTGCCAAGCCAAATCGTGCTACCAACAATTTTTAAATCATAAGAATCGTCTGCGGTTACACTTCCGTTTGCAAATGAAAAATATCTTGTTTCGGTGTAAGCATTTCCTGTTTCGAATGTATCAACAGCAGTATTTGTAAAATCGGGTGAACCGTCCGCATTGTATTTGAATTTCCAAATTATGTTCGAAACTTGGAAATTGGTAAAATCCATATCGTAACCGGTTATTTGAAGCAAAGCAAAATTACCCGGACAAGTTTTAATTACATAGACATCATTACGAACGTTGTAGTTTTCATCAAACCAATTTTTACCGATAAACGGATTCCCTTCCGGATTATCTGAATGAAATGCAGTATCGCTCGGAACGGATGTAACATCATCGAGCGATTCAGCATTAACTTTTGCAATTGTTACACCTTCGCCAGCAAGAATTACCGGATCGTAGGGCATTGTAAAAAATTGGCAAGGTTGGGTTTCTACGGTAAGTGGAACTGTTGAAAACGCAATATCCCAATTCCCGTCATTTTCGGTGTAGCCCGAATTTGTTTCGAACTTAAAATATTGCGTCCCTTCCGTTTTTACATTGTGCGAAGTAAATGTTTTCGCATTATCATTACCATCATCCGGTTCGCTTGGCGAATTATCGCTGCAAGCAAAAGCTAACAAGCCGAGAACCAAAAACAAAATAATTTTTTTCATAAATAAACTCCTTTTTTTATTGGTTAAAAATTAATTTAATTTGTATTTAATGCCAGCATACCATTCACGTCCGGGCATTGGTCCCCATAGCTTGTTCACATAGTTAGTTATGTTTCTAATTCCCAAATCGGCGGTAAAACCGTCCCAAATTCTGAAATTAAAATTTGTATGAATTAACAAATAGCCTTCCACCCACGCTTTTGTTCCGCTTTGTGTAGCATCGTCAAATGTTTCCCAATAAAACTTTTTGCCTATATATTGGAAGCGAATATTCCAATGCGTATTAAAATTAAAATTGAATTGAAACGACATATTCAATCGATGTTTTGGCTTTAAACTAATTTCCGATTTTGTCGCTGCATTCCAAGTATCCAAATATGAATAACCGAAAGAATATTCAAACCAATCAACAGGGAAGTAACGCAAATCGATTTCCGCTCCCCAAGTTTTAGCGGAATTGAAATTCATTGTTTTGTATGTTAAAAATCCGTCGATAATCCCGTTATAGCGATAATCAATAAGATTATTAATTTGATTAAAGAAGAAGTTAATCCGGTTGTGATAATTGTCTTTATTCCAAAATTCAAAATCGAGTTGAATTGCGTTGGAAACTTCAGGTTTTAAATCTGGATTTCCGGTAATGTGGTAACCGATTGAAATGTTTGTGTAATCAAGATAAAGTTCCTTAAACGAAGGTGCCCTAAATCCGTGCCCGTAGGAAAGTCGAATTCGTCCCATTGAATAAGGCTTGTACATAAAAGTCAATTTAGGTGAAATTTCGGAACCGTAAACGGAATGAATATCGGCTCTTATTCCTCCGAGAATTGTAAAGTGTTGGGAAATATCGAGTTCGTCTTGGACAAAAATATTATTAAGCGTCGAAGTTTTCTTTCCACCGGTAATTCTATCCGATTCCAAACTTTCGTGTTCAAATCCGTATCCGCCGTTAATTTGATGTTTGCCGTATTTGAAATCGAAAAGCAACGTCGCACGTCCAAGTCTTTCTTTTGTTAAAGAGCCTTTTTTAACAAAGTCCGAACTGATTACAATTCTATCGAAATTATGATTGTATTGCGAATAATCCAATTGTAAATTAAGATTAAGAAAAGAAAACAAGTTCGAAAAATTTCCGCCAACTCTCATCGCGAGATTGGAATTATCGATTTTGTCCTTAAAAATTTCACTGCTGTTTACTTCTTTATTTTCAGTAATGTAGAAAGCGTCGGCATTGATTGATGTATTTTTATTGAGTTTCCCAACAAGCGAAAAGTTCCCTTGATATTTGTTATATGCCGGTGCATCGCTCGAAGCGTTTTCGGGTGTTAAATCGTAACCATCGTATTTTCTGTAATTTAAACTTACACTCGGCATCCATTTCCCAATTGGTACAGATGCCGATAAATTAGCATCGATACGTCCGTAACTTCCACCAAATGCCGATAAATTAAGGCTTTTACGATGATAATTTTTTTTAGTAATAATATTAATTACGCCTCCCATTGCTTCGCTTCCGTACAAAGCGGAAGCAGCGCCTTTTACTATTTCAATTCGTTCAATTTCTGATGAAGGAATTTGCGATAAATCCAGATTGCCGTTAATTCTGCCAATCATTTTAATTCCGTCAATCATTACAAGAATGTGGTCGCTACTTAATCCTTGCAATTCAACGGAATTTACGCCAGTATTTAACGAGTTGAAATTAACCGCAACTCCGGTTGCTTCGCTCAATGCTGTTGAAATATCGCTACCGCCTGAGTTTTCAATTTGTTCTTTGTGTAATACTTGTGTGGTAACCGGTGTGTTTTTAAGTATTCTCTCAGAGCGAGTTCCGGTTACTACAACTTGATCTAAATTCAACAACGATTTTTTAAGCGGAATGTCGATGTGAATGTTTTTCTTCCCGGAGAATTTTAGTTTTTGAGAAAAATCATAATAACCGAGATAACTTGCGTGCAAAACGGGTGCTGTTAATTTTAGATGTGAAATATCAAGCGTAAAATTTCCCGAAGTATCGGATGTTGTTCCGGTAGAGGTCTCTTCAATAAAAATATTTGCACCAATCAAAGGCTCATTTGTTCTATCATCGAAAATTTTTCCACTGATAACTTGTGGGAAAAAATTATTCGCAAGAACAAATAAATAAAATACAAGACTATATGTAATTGAAAATTTTTTTATCATACTTTGAATAATATTTTGGTAAGTTAATTAAGGCTTACAACAAAGAACAGAAGTGTGTAAACGGTTTTTGTTACGGAGAATATTTTCTTTTTCTTTTTTCATATGGCAAAATTAATAGAATTTTAATTATTGACAAAATGTCCGATAATAAATTTGCGAAAGGAAAATTTAGATTAAGACTTAAATTAGGAACAAAATCGAATTAAATGTTTTTTATATTTTGAAAAGAAATAAAATTTAAAGCGGGAGGTCAAAATGCCAATAGTAAAAGAATTTTCAAAGAACGGGGATATTTGTAAAGTTAAATTTGTTGTTCCGAAAGATATTGCTTCTAACTTCAATAAAATCAGTCTTGTAGGCGATTTCAACGAATGGAACCCGGATGAACATATTTTTGCCGAAACGGAAAAAAACGGTGATTTTTCGGTAACCGTTAATTTGCCAACAAACAAAACCTATCAATTCAGATATTTGGCTGACGGTGTTCACTGGTTTAACGAACCGGAAGCAGATGGCGAAGTGCAAACTTATGTGGGTTCGTATAATTCGATAATTAAATTATAAAAAGAAAGGTGATTGTATGTTAAGTTATTTTGTTAATGACGAATTAAGAACTAAATTCAGAACACGTTCAATAATTACCGGAGCATTATTTGTTTTAAGCGGACTTATTTCAATAATAGTTCCTTCGTTAACTTCTTTTGCATTATCAGGTCTATTAGGAATTTTATTTTTGCTCGGAGGTATAATTTCCGCTTTCCACGTAATGCGGAGTTACAACAAAAGCTGGCTTGCTTGGTTTAAGCCAGTTATTCTGTTTATAATTGGAATTCTAATTTTGCGTCATCCCATTGCAGGTGTTGGAGCAATAGGTTTAATGTTAATGTTTTATTTTTTCTTCGACGGCTTTACGAATATTTTTCTTGGACTTGAATTTCGTCCGATTTACGGCTGGGGTTGGATGGCATTCAACGGTGCAGTTTCCATAATTCTTGCTCTGATTTTTCTTTTGGGTTGGCCGATTAGTTCAATTTGGTTAATAGGCTTGCTTGTGGGAATTAGTTTACTAACCGACGGAATTGCATTAATTATGCTTGGAATTTCATTGCCGAAATACACTTTTTGATTATTGAAAATTTTGAATCGGCATTTTGCGAAGCAAAATAGTTCAGTAGTGTATCAGAAGTTTTGATTTTACATTTGCCTCGTTTTTCGGGGCAAAGTTTTATTCGCAATTTGTTCGCTTTTTAAAATTTGTTTTCCGAACAGTTTGAATTCCTCTATTTCGTCATTCAGTTTTACTCTGATTTGTTTTAAGTAAAATATTGGTAATACTATCTTCCGTTTCTCTGTGATAAACATAAGTCGGAAAATCTACTTTTACGATGTGATAAATTTTTTCAGCTCGTTCAAAAAATTCGGAATCTTCGCTGTATTTTAATTGCTTAAATCCGTTTAGTTTTAGAAAAACTTCCCGCTTTGCGAAAAATGTTCCGCCTACAACGCATTTATCCAAATGTATTTTTTTGCTTGTGTCGTTTTTATCCGGGACGTAAGGATTACCAATAATTTTCAATCCGCCGTGAATAAAATCAATTGCCGGATTTTGCCTCATAAAATCAATTCGCAATTGTAAATGTTCGGACAAATACTCATCATCGCTTCCGAGAAATGTAATGTAGTTTCCGCACGAAATTGCAATTCCGTTGTTTAGTGCAATCGGAAGTTTCATATTTACGTGTTTTAAATATTTTATGCGTTTGTTTTTTGTCAAATATTTGTTCATCAAATCAAAAGTTTCGTCCGTGCTTCCATCATCAACGATTATTAATTCCCAATTTGTAAATGTTTGTTTTAATACCGAATTTATTGCTCGCGGCAAAGTTCCCATACGATTGTAGGTAGGAAGCACAATGCTTACAAGCGGATTAAGTGTGTCGTATAATTTCATAGTATGCAAATAATGATTATTTTTGAATTTTTATTTTCAACTAATGGCAAATTATGAAAATTCTTGTAATTAATTGGCGATGTATTAAAAATCCCGAAATGGGTGGTGCGGAAGTTCATTTGCACGAAATTTTCAAACGCGTTGCCTCTGCTGGTCACGAGGTTACGCTTATTGCACATAAATTCAAAGGCGGGAAAAACGAAGAAGTAATTGACGGGATTAAAATAATCAGAATTGGGAATAAATGGTTTTTTAATCTTGCATTTAAAAAATATTATTTGACTAATCTTAAAAAACAAAATTTCGATTTGGTTGTTGACGACATTTCCAAAATTCCGCTTAACACACCTAAATTTATTCATAAACCGCTTGTGGGAATTATTCATCACATTCACGGCGAATCGCTTTACCGCGAACTTCCTTTTCCGGTTGCAAAATATATTATCGAAAAAGAAAAGCAAATCCCTTATGTTTATTCAAACACACCGATTTTTACGGTCTCGCCGAGTACTCGCAACGAACTTATCGATATGGGATTAAATTCCGAAAAGATTGATTTTCTTTACAATGCCATCAATCACGAACTTTACGAATCAACAAATGTTGAGAAGTTCCCAACGCCAACAATTACTTACATAGGACGAATTAAGAAATACAAGCAAATCGAAAAAGTAATTGATGTTATTCCTTTGTTAATTACGGAATTCCCCGAGTTGCAATTTCGCATTGGCGGACGCGGTGATTACGAAGATACATTAAAGAAAATTGTTAAGGAAAAGGGACTTGAAAAATACGTTAAGTTTCTCGGTTTTCTTTCGGAAAAAGAAAAAGCGGAAGAACTCGGGAAAGCGTGGGTTTTTGTTACGCTTGCAATGAAGGAAGGCTGGGGAATTACCGTAATTGAAGCAAACGCAATGGGCACGCCGGTTGTTGGTTCAAATGTACAAGGCTTACGCGATTCAATCCGCGATTACGAAACCGGTTTTCTTGTAAATATGAACGACCGGGTTGAAGTGGCGGAAAAACTCGGCGAACTTTTACGTAACGAAAAATTACGAAACGAATTTTCTGAAAATGCTGTTCGTTGGTCTAAAAAATTTACGTGGGATAATTCGGCAAATCATTTCCTCGAAAAAATTAACGAATGGTTCCCCGAGCTGAGCAATAAATAAAATGAAAAAAATATTTCTAATATTATTTATTTCGGTTACGCTTTTCGCTCAAGATTCGCATTATTGGAATATTTTCCCTGGCAATAATGCAATGTTGTATGGAGCCTCGGCAATTGCGGGTGTTAATGATTTTTCTACCGGATATTACAATCCGGGTAATGTTGGTTTTGTTGATAAAAATTTTAGCATTAGCGGTAATTTATTTTATTTCGAAGGTTCCAAATTATTTAACGGTGCGGGCGAGGCAAACGATATTAATTCCGGAGTTTTCGAATGGCTTACAAATATGACTGCCGGTCCTATTCCGTTTCAGCTCGATAAAAAAGGTGTGCTCGGTTACATTGTTTTTCAGAAACAAGCGGCAATTCAAAATTACACTTTAATAAAGCACGAATATAAAGATTTAATTTCCGAAGTTAGTTCGGGGACGCGTCCACCGATTTTTTCGGGCAAAGAATATTACACAAGCGATTTTAATTTTAAGGTTAATCTTTATGAATATTGGGCAGGGTTAACTTGGGGAAGAGCAACCAAGCATTGGGGAATTGGTTTTTCCGCATTTGTTCCGTGGCGAATACAAACAAACTTTTTCCAACTTTATTCTTCGGCTTCGGATTTACAAAACAACGTTGCCGTAACTACCGATTTTAATTACACTATCGATTATTTCGATGCGAGGATTCTTCTTAAAACCGGTTTGGTTTATAAAGGAGATGATTTTAATTTCGGTTTTACATTTACATCCCCAAGCGTTCATCTTTATGGACAAGCGGAAGTTCGAGGTAAAATAACATCAACCGGATTTTATTTAACGGATACGAACAATGTCGTTTCCGGTCCGTATGATTTTATTGCAACAAATCGTGAAAACCGCTTGCCAACCGATTATGCCTCGCCTCTTTCGTTTGCTGCGGGATTTGTAAAAAAAATTGGCACGCTCGAAGCCGGTTTTGGTTTCGAGTATTTTGACGGAATTAGGAGAAAAGTTTTTGTTTCGCCTTCCGATAAAAATTTTGTAATTATTAATCCGCAACCGGATAGCATTTCCGTAAATGGTAAGTTAGTGTTATTAACAACTTATCAGAAAAGTAAACCGGTTTTAAATTTCGGATTTTCTCTTAAAAACAATTTTAACGAAAAATTATCTCTCGGTTTTACATTCAGAACCGATTTTTCAACTACCGACAAAAAAGACGACAAGTACGTTTACATCAATAATAGTGCTTGGAATATTTATCATATTACTTTCGGAGGCGTTTATAAAATAGGTAAAACTACGCTCGGATTAAATCTTGAATATTCATTTTCGAGAGATAAAAATATGGTTAGTTACACTAATTTAAATTCACAACCGCTCGAAAATAATCAGATGTTTTTGATTAATAGAAGCAATGCAAAAACCAATATTAGTTACAATAGATTAATGCTTTCGGTTGGAATTACTTACTTTTTCGGAACAATTAATTAAGGAGAAAAAATGGAAAAGTTGAATGGTAAAACAGTTTTTATTACCGGTGCATCGGCAGGAATTGGATTGGCAACATCGGTTGCATTTGCAAAAGAAGGTGCAAGATTAATTATTTCCGCACGCAGAAAAGAACGCATTGAAAATTTGGCTGATGAATTAAAAGAAAAATACAATGCTGAAGTTTTCCCTATTGTGCTTGATGTTCGTGATAAAAATGCGGTAAAGAATACAATTGAAAATTT
Source organism: uncultured Melioribacter sp. (assembly GCA_964477915.1). Lineage (GTDB taxonomy): Bacteria > Bacteroidota > Ignavibacteria > Ignavibacteriales > Melioribacteraceae > WGAL01. Next base: position 15,961 of record CAYZGB010000019.1, read on the forward strand.
ACCCGAAGAATGGAAGGCAATTGATATTCTCGTAAACAATGCCGGTTTGGGTCGCGGATTAAATAAACTATACGAAGACGACATTGCCGGCTGGGAGGAAATGATTGATACAAACGTGAAAGGCTTACTTTACGTTACGCGTTTGATTGTTCCAGGAATGGTTGAAAGAAAATCTGGACACGTAATAAATATCGGCTCGATTGCCGGACACGAAGCTTACGGTGGCGGTGCGGTTTACTGTGCAACTAAACACGCTGTTACTGCAATTACCCGTTCGCTTCGGATTGATTTGCTTGGAACCGGCGTGCGTGTTTCAACAATCGATCCGGGAATGGTAGAAACGGAATTTAGTATTGTTCGGTTTTACGGCGATAAGGAAAAAGCGAAAAATGTTTACAAAGGCTTAACGCCTTTAACCGGCGAAGATATTGCCGAAGCGGTAATTTTTGTTGCAACGCGTCCGCCGCACGCAAATATCAACGAAATGATTATTATGCCATCGGCACAAGCAAATGCTTTTGTTGTTCACAGAGAGGAATAACAATGTTCTACTTTTGGAATTTTGTTCGTGACGAAGTAAAAGAAAACGGCAGTTGTGTTTTGGTGGTTGTTGCGGAATCTTCTGCTGCTTCACCCGGAAGACAAGGCTTCAAAATGGCTGTTTCGAAAGACGGGAAAATCAAAGGGACAATTGGCGGTGGCGTTCTCGAAGTTAAAATCATACGTAAAATTGAAGGCTTTTACGAAGATGAAAAAAAGAAAGTAGAAATTGCAACTTACTTTCACGATGAAAATTCCGAGGGTGAAAGAAGCGGAATAATTTGTGGCGGAAGCCAAACAATCGTTATGCGAAAATTAAATGCTGATGATTTAGCCGAGATTGAAAAAGTTCTTATAACTTACGAAAACGGCGAACGAAAATCATTGGTTATTTCGAGTGATCTATTTTTTGTACATGATATTTACGATTTTGCTGGCAAATATTTTTTTGAATCTAATCTCGGAAAATTTGTTTACAAGGAAGTTATTGGTAAGGCCGAAACCGCTTATATTATTGGTGGAGGCCACGTTGGGAAAGAGATTGCAATTGCTCTAAAAAGAGTTGGGTTTTACATTGTAGTAATTGAGAAAAGGGCAAAGCTTTTTACAATCGATAAAGATTTTCCTTACGACGAACATATAATTACCGATTTTTCGAAAGTAGCCGAATCTATTGAAGAAGGTGAATTTTCGTATGTGATTATTGTTACTCCAAAGCATATTTGGGATAGGGATGCGTTGAAATCCGTAATAAATCTAAATGTAAAATACATCGGCGTAATGGGGAGCAAAAAGAAATTAAATATGATTTATGAATCGCTTCTATCGGAAGGAGTAGATAAAAATTTATTCGAAAAAATTCATTCACCAATCGGATTGAAAATCAATTCCGAAACACCACAAGAAATTGCAATCAGCGTTGCGGCGGAAATAATTTCCGTTAAAAATAAACGGTAAAAGTTTATTAAGATTGAATTGTTCTTAATCAACCATTTTAAACGAAGGCAACAAAGAAGGTTTCGGAGAAATCTTTTTTAATGTTTAATTAAGCATTCATAATCTGTTGTATGCTTGCTCTACGCATTCCTTAAAATTGTAAAAATCTTTGTCCTATTTATAAGCGTAATAATTTATTAACAGATTAATTTCATAGTAAATTATTATCTTAAACATTTAAATTAAATTCATTATCGGAATTATAAAATGAAGGATTACTCAAAACTTTACGAAAAACAACGTGATATAATTGAAAGGAAAATCGCAAAAGTTTTTGAAAAACTTTCGCCTGAGTCATTATACGAGCCTACCGGATATATTGCCAATAGCGGTGGGAAAAGATTGCGTTCGTTTTTAGTTCAGATTTCGGCAAAAGCGGTCGGTGGAAAATTTTCTCGTGTGTACAATTCAGCAATTGCTGTTGAACTTTTTCACAACTTCACTTTAGTTCACGACGATATTATGGATAACGCCGAAAAACGTCGCGGGCTTCCAACCCTCCATGTAAAATACGATTTGGCAACAGCAGTGCTTGCCGGTGACGGGCTAATAGCATTAGCTTACCGTTATTTACTTAAAGATTGTAAAGCTCAACATATTGATGTTGTTAAAGATTTCACCGAAGCAATGATTGAAGTTTGTGAAGGACAAAGCTTGGATAAAGATTTGGAAACAGCAAAAAAATTTACTGTTGACGATTATCTTGAAATGATTAGAAAAAAAACAGCAGCACTTTTACAAGCAAGTTGCGAAATTGGGGCGAAACTTGCCGGCGGGACTAAAAAAGAAATAAACGCTCTTTCTAAGTACGCTTTGAATTTGGGAATGGCTTTTCAATTGCAAGATGATTTACTTGATTTAATTGGAGACGAGAAAAAATTCGGTAAAAAGGTTGGTGGCGATTTGCTTGAAGGGAAGAAAACTTATCTTTTTATACGTGCATACGAAAAGGCAAAAGGCGAAAATAAAAAAGCGTTGGATAAATTTATCCGAAACAACGGGGCAAAAAAAGACGAAATCGAATTTTATCGCAATATTTTTGAAAATACCGGTGCTATTTCCGATGCACGTAAATTAATTGAAGATTATTCGAATAAGGCAATTATTGCTCTGAAAAATTTTGACGAAAAGCAAAAAGAGATTTTCGTTTGGCTTGTTAATAAACTTATCAAACGGCAATATTAAAATGATTGAAAAAGAAGTAAAAATTATTAACGATGCTGGATTACATACAAGACCGGCGGCAAATATTGTAAAGCTTGCATCAAAATTTAAATCCGATTTTTATATCTATCGCGACGGAATGAAAATCAACGGGAAAAGTATTATTGGGGTTATGACGCTTGCTGCCGAAAAAGGTGCAACGTTAAAACTTCGTTTCGAAGGAGAAGACGAAGAAGAAGCGGCACGTGTTATAGTTGATTATTTTAACAGGGGGTTTGATGAACTCTGATAATAAAAAAACAACTGATTTACTATTGAATGGAGTAGCCGCCGCTCCTGGAATTGTAATTGGTGAGGCGTATTTTTTTGACAAGAAAGTATTCAAAGCTCAAAAAAATTTGATAGAAGATACTGATAAAGCAATAGATGAATTTCGCGAAGCACTTGCTAAATCGAAAAAAGAGCTGCATAAAATTTTGGATTTGGCTCTTGAAAAATTAGGAAAAGATAGGGCGGTAATTTTTGAAGCACAAATAATGATTTTAGATGATCCGGTTTTAATTGAAACTATTGAAAAAAGAATTAGAGAAGAAAAACTTGCTCCTGCTTATATAGTTGAAGATGAAATTTCGAAATACGAAAAAATAATGAATTCTTCGGATGATCCTTATATGAAAGAACGCGCACATGATGTTCACGATATTAAAAATAGAATTATTCGAAATATTCGTAAAGAAAAATGGAAATCCAAAGTACCGTACGATAAAATTATTGTTGCTGAGTCTCTTACACCTTCCGATACGGTTTTGTTTTCGAAGAGACACGCTAAAGCCTTTGTAACCGATTTTGGCGGATTAACTTCACATACCGCTATTCTTGCCCGTTCGTTAAATATTCCTGCTGTTGTTGGTTTGCACGATGCAACAATTGTTATTAAAAACGACGATGTACTTATTGTTGATGGTTTTCGCGGTAAAGTTATTGTTAATCCGGGTGAGGAAACCATAAAAAAATACGAAAACAAAATCGAAAAACTAAAAGAAATAGAAAAAGACCTTGAAATAATAACCCGTAGCAAAACCGAAACCGCCGATAAAAGAAAAATTGAAATTATGGGCAATCTTGATGTGCTTGATGAACTTAAATTTATAAATGATAAAAATGCCGACGGAATTGGTTTGGTACGCACCGAGCAATTATTTGCCGACGAAGGTTTGTTGCCCGACGAAGAAAAACAATTTGATGTTTATAAACAAATTGCAGAATCGCAAGGGGAAAAAGAAACCGTAATTCGTGTTTTTGATGTTGGTGGTGATAAAGTTTTACCTTTTGACGTTAAAGAAGGAAATCCGTTTTTAGGTTGGAGAGGAATACGTTTTTTGCTTGATAATAAAACACATTTCAAAAATCAGTTGCGAGCATTATTGAGAGCATCTGCTTTTGGAAATATTAAAATTCTGATACCTATGGTTTCTGCTCTTGAAGAAATTAAGAAAACACTTGATTTAATTGAAGAATGCAAGAAAGAACTTGATTTGCGAGGTGTGGATTATAATAAAAATATTAAAATCGGGACAATGATTGAAGTTCCTTCCGCTGCCGTATTAATCGATAACTTATCAAGATACGTTGATTTTTTCAGCCTCGGAACAAACGATTTAATTCAGTATTTACTTGCAGTTGATAGAACAAACGAAATAATTTCCGAACTTTATCAAGAGTTCCATCCGGCTGTTTTGCATACTATTTCTTTTGTTCAAAGGCATGCAGAACGTAACGGAAAAGAAGTTGCGATATGTGGTGAAATGGCGGCAGATATTCTTGCTGTACCGGTTTTAATAGGACTTGGAATTAAAGTTTTAAGTGTTTCTGCTGTTTCAATTCCTTATGTAAAAAGAGTTGTTAAAAATATTACTTTTGAAGATGCCGCAAAGTTAGCCGAAAGATGTTTGCAAAAAGATACGCATACGGAAGTTTTTGAAGAAGTTAAAAATTTTGTTGATTTACACGGATTAAATTTTGAAGAAAAAATTTTGGAGGAAGACGGTGATTAAGGAATTTGTAAATAAATACGATCCTCAAAATCAGTTTGATGTTCTTGTTAAATCATATTCACAAGTAGAAAAGGCTTGGAATACACATTTTGAGAATCCCGGATTTGATATTAAAGAAATAAAAAACATTGTAATTAGTGGATTAGGAGGCTCGGCAATAGGCGGGGAGCTTTTAACCGATTTTCTATCGGATGAATTGAGCATTCCGGTTTCCATAAATAGAAATTACGGATTGCCTAACTTTGCTAACGAAAATACACTGGTAATTGCTTCTTCGTATTCCGGCAACACGGAAGAAACATTAGATGCAGCTAATACCGCTTTGAAACGAGGTTCAAAAATAATTTGCGTAACAACAGGCGGAAAACTTTACGATTTTGCGGAGGAGAACAATTTACCCGTATTTGTTATGCAAAGTGGATTTCAGCCTCGCTACGCTTTGTATTCAAGTTTTTTTGCTTTGCTTAAAGTTTTCCAAACGCTTGGACTTATTGAAAATCAAGATGATTTTGTAACGGAAATTGTTGAACTACTGAAAAATAATGGCGAAATTTATTCGCAAGAAAATAATTACGCACAGGAAATTGCCGAAAAGTTAATCGGGTTTGTCCCGATTATTTATGGAGTTGTAAATAAAACGGGAACTCTTGCGGTAAGATTAAAAGGACAATTTAACGAAAACTCGAAATCTCATGCATTTTACAATCTCTTCCCCGAAATGAATCACAACGAAATTATTGGCTGGGAAACACAGAACGAAAGCAAACTACGTGCTAAAGTATTGATTTTTAGGGATAAATCGTACCACAGACAAATTCAGAAGCGAATTGAAATTTCCTCAGCACTGATTAAAAAAAGTGGAACTGAAATTATCTTTTTTGAAAGCAGCTTCGATAAGTTTAAGGTTCGCTTATTCGATTTGGTTTACCTTGGAGATTGGGTTACTTATTATCTTGCGATTTTGCGGAAACACGATCCATCCGAAATTGATAACATAATGTATTTGAAAAGCAAACTTCAAGATTAATGTTTTGCGAATTTTACGAATCTCCAATCGGAAAAATTAAAATTACTTGTAACGAAGAGTTTCTTTTAAGTGTAAGTTTTGTTAATGAAACAAGTATAAACAAAATTTGCAAAGCAAATAAAATTTGCAGAAAAACTCAAAGGCAATTAGCCGAATATTTTTTAGGTAAACGTAAAAAGTTCAACCTACCGATTAAATTACTCGGCACGAAATTTCAAATTTCAGTTTGGGGAAAATTACTCGAAATTCCTTACGGGAAAACCGTTAGTTACTCTGAATTAGCAAAACTTATTGGAAAACCAAAAGCCACAAGGGCAGTGGGTTTGGCAAATAAAACAAATAAAATTGCAATTATAATTCCTTGTCACAGAGTAATCGGCAAAAACGGTAAGCTTACCGGTTACGCGTCCGGCATTTGGCGTAAAGAATTTCTTTTAGACCTGGAAAAAAATAATTTGAAATAAAATTATTTTTAGTTATTAGCAAATAATTGTTTGTCTATTTTCTGAGCTTAAAGTTTGACTAATAAATTTATTTAACTTCCCTTGCATCAAGTTCTTCAATAATTGCTTTAATTAAAGGTGGCTCTTCTTTATTCATTTCTTCCGATTTCTTTTTCGCTTTTTCACTATTGAAATTCGGACTATTAATCAATTTAAGTTTCAAATTGGATTTGAAAAAAGCATTTACGTTTTTGGTAAACTCGGATAATTTATCAGTCAATTTGTTGGCATCAATATCTTGCGAAAGTTGAATAACAAGCGTATCGCCTTCGAGCGAATACGGACTCGAATTGGATAAAAATCCAGCGGTCAAAATATTTACACCATTCAAATAATTAATAAAATCTTTCCATTTCAATCTGATATTACGAAAAGATGGATTTTGTGATAATTTTTCGGACGGAATTTTTACA
>CAYZGB010000020.1:0-22556 GCA_964477915.1 uncultured Melioribacter sp.
CCGAAATAAATTCTCTTTTGAAAAATCTTACAGAGGTTAATAAGCAGATTTATAATTCACATATCAAAGGAGAAGCGGCAAACGATTGGTTGGATAAACGTGATGAAATTCTTGAACAATTAAGTCAGTACGTCGATACAACTATAAGCATTGGCGATGATGAAACGGCAACGGTTTCGATAGGCGGTGTGTTTGTTGCCAATAAAACAACTTACAATACTTTAAGTTCGGAATACGAAACTACCGTAACCGGCAAAAAAAGACTTGTGGTTTATGCCAACGGCAATATTAAAGTTCGTGTAAGGCAAGGAAAACTTGCCGGCATTCTTGATGGATACAATAAACAGATTTCGGATTATTTGGATAGACTCGATAAAATTGCCAAAACAATAATGGACGAAGTTAATAATGTTCATACTTCGAATTATACTCTTGATAATCCACCTCAAACAAATATCAAATTTTTCAACGATTATTCTTCGGGGAAATTACAAATTAATTCGTTGTTAATTACGGACCCTAAAAAACTGGCGGTTTCTTCCGATGGAAGTCCTGACAATAATGAAGGAGCATTAGCTATTGCCAATATTGCCGATAAAAAATTATTGGACAACAAAACAATAGAAAATTACTATGCAAAATTAGTTAATGATATTGGAAGCGGTAAACGTAATTCGGAAGACGAAGCTAACAACTATAATTTGGTTGTTCAGCAATTTAAATCGAAAAGAAGTGAAGAATCCGCTGTAAATGTTGATGAAGAAATGGTGAACGTACTAAATTTTCAACGCTCGTACGATGCTTCGGCAAGGTTAATTCGCGTTGCCGACGAAATGTTAAAAACATTAATAGAAATGGTGTAAAAGATGAGAGTTACAAGTCAATCCATTCAAAATATTTTTCTCAATAATTTAACCGATGTTCGGAAGCGTTTGCAAGAAAAACAAACGCAAATTGCTCTTGGGAAAAAAGTAACAAAACCTTCGGATAATCCTTTTTCCGCGACAAGGTTATTGCGATTAAATTCGCAAATTGAAAATATTGACACTTACTTGGACAATATAAATAACGGAAAATCCCACGTAAATATTACGATTTCCGTTATGGAAAAAGTTCAAGAGCAAGTTCAAAATGTAATTGCGGATTTAAGTAATTCATTAGATGCAACCGAAAACAAAAAAGATTATGCCGCCAAAGTGGATTTGGCATTGGAAAATTTACTTTCGCTTGCTAATTACAGATATAACGGAAAATATATTTTCGGAGGCACAAACCAAGAGGAAAAACCGTACGGCTGGGATTCGACGAATAGTTTTATTGAAGAAAAAACAACCTCGCTTGATAAATATCAAAAAATAAAAATTTCGGATTCGGTAACCCAAATTATTAACGAACCCGGACGTGATTTGTTCGGGACTGTTGGCAATCCACCCGGTACCGATATTTTTAATCTTTTAATTTCAATTAGAGATAAACTTAATAATGGGCAAGATGTTGATACGTCCGATTTGGAAGCTTTGGACAAAATAAATACACATATGATTGGCGAAGTAACTAAAATGGGAACGTACTCCAAACGAATGGAAAATTCACAAACACTGCTTGAAAATTTGCGACTTGATGTGGAAACGTTAATGTCCAAAGAGCAGGAAGTAGATGTTCCTCGTGCAATGTTGGATATGGAAAACTATCAAGCAAGTTTGGAAAGGACTTTAAAAATTTCATCAAAAATTTTACCTAAGTCTATTTTGGATTATATTTAATTCTATTTATTAAACATTAAAAAATAATTATCGATTATTAATTGCTTGTGGTAGGATAAATTTTAAAACTAAAATAAATAATGGTATATTATGAAAATAAAAACAGACCAGTTCGGCGAGATTGAATTTGACGAGGATCTCATCATAACTTTTAATGATGGGATTATTGGTTTTGAAAATTTGAAAAAGTTCATTCTAATAACCGAAGAAGACGGCTTATTTTATTGGCTGACTTCAATTGAAGAACCCGGAATAGTTTTCCCTCTATTCCCTGCTGCGATGTTGGAAGAAAAATATCCGGCGGAAGATGGATACGATGTATTTGGAATTGTGAAGCTCTCGAAAGAAATTGCCGAAATAACTATTAACTTAAAAGCACCGATTTATATTAATCACAAAGAAAAAATTGGTTTTCAAAAAATAATAGATAATGATAAATTTGAGATTGATAGAAAACTTTTTATAGAAACCAAGAGCGAATAATATGCTTGTACTATCCAGAAAAATAAATCAAAAAATCAGAATTGGAAACGATGTAGTTATTACAATTGTAAGTGTTTCGGAAAACAATGTTAAAATAGGAATAGAAGCTCCTTTTTCAGTTAAAATTTTAAGAGAAGAACTTTACGAAAGTGTAAAACAACAAGTAAACGAAGCTCAAAAAAGTACTTTCGATTTTGATAAAGAAACAATTAATCAAATTAAGGATAAGTTTAAAAAGCTGTGAATGACACGGAAGATTATTAAAGTATTGATTGTAGATGATTCTGATGTAATAAAACAATCGCTAAAAGAATTTTTTCGCGGATATGACTTTAATGTTTTTACTTGTTCTGATGGACTGGAAGGAATTAAACTTGCTGCCGAAAAAAAACCCGATTTGATTATTCTCGATTTGCTGATGCCGAATGTTGACGGCTTGAAAATGTTGAAAGTAAAAAGTGTATTGGACGAAATTAAAGATATACCTGTACTCGTAATTAGTGGTAATACGGTAAAAAGCAATGTTATGGCAGCACTTGAATATGGTGCTACAAAAGTAATATCAAAACCGTTGGATGAAAAAGTGTTAAAAGAAGCGATTAACGAAATTTTAGAAGGAGATTTTTTTTCTTCCCCACGCTTACATCTTATTCCTAATAAGCAAACCGATGAAATACGCAATGAACTTTTACGAGTTTTTCTTGAAGATTATCCTGTTGTAAAACATAATATTGCTGATGCTTTACGTAGAAGAGATCCGATAGATTTTAAAAATTACATTCATAAAATTAAGGGTACCGGTACAACAATTGGTTATCCCGAATTAACTTCTTTAGCAGAAGATATTATGAATATGAATTTTGAAAATTCGAGCGATTGGGTTTTTGCAGAAATTAAAACAAGTCATATTTTTAGGAAGATAGAAGAAATTAAAAAACAACAAAAAGAGCGATAAAAAATGTTTATAATAATTGGTGCGGTAGTTGTTTTAGGTGGTTTGGTTACGGGATTTTCAATGGCAGGAGGAAATCTTGCAGCCTTAATCCAAATTTCGGAGTTTATTACTATTGGAGGTGCTGCAACGGGTGCGCTTTTAATTATGGCTCCATTGCCAATAATTAAAAAAATTATTTCATCTATTACAAAGGCATTGGGACATAAGCACCTGGAAAAAGAAGACTATATGAAATTACTTAAAGCCTTTTACGATATTTTTCTTGTAGCACAACGCGATGGATTGCTTGCAATAGAAAAACATATTGAAGATCCTGCTGCAAGCGATATTCTTTCGCAAAGTGATAAGCTTGTAAAAAACGAAGTTGCAGTTGCCTTTTTTGCAGATACTCTAAAAGTAATGCTTTCCGGTGGTGTTCCTCCGCACGAAATTGAAGCTTTAATGGATACCGAAATAGAAACTTTTGAAATCGAAATGAAACCGATTGCGGAATTGCTTACGAAGTTAGGCGATTCATTCCCGGGCTTAGGTATTGTTGCAGCGGTGCTTGGTATTATTGTTACAATGAGTAGTATTAACGAAGGTGCCGAAGTTGTAGGTCACCACGTTGCTGCTGCTTTGGTAGGAACTTTCCTTGGTGTGCTTATGGCTTATGGATTTATTGGTCCGCTTGCTACAAACATTGAACATATGTATGCTGATGAAGCACGCTTCCTCGAAACAATAAAAACAGCGGTTGTTGCTTATGCAAAAGGTAATCCGCCTATTGTTGCAGTAGAAATTGCAAGAAGAACACTTTTTTCCGATGTGCGTCCTACTTTTACCGAATTGGAAAATTATCTGAGAGGAAAAGAATAATTTATGGCTGAGCAAAATCAAAACGGCAACGAAGAACCGGTAGTCGTCAAGCAAGGGAAAAAATGTGAACACGGACATCACGGTGGTGCTTGGAAAGTTGCGTATGCAGATTTTGTTACGGCAATGATGGCTCTTTTTATTGTGTTGTGGGTACTTGCTCAAACAGATGAAATTAAAACAGCTGTTGCACACTATTTTCAAAATCCTACTATTTTGGGTATTAGCGGAAGCAAATCTTTTATGAAAGGACAAGGTCCCGGAACAGGAAAAGTAGATGTTGAGCAGGAATTAAAAAATCAGCTGAATAAAAAAGGGGAAGCAAGAGATATTTTAAAGAGAAAAGGAATTGAGATACTCGGAGCATTGGAAAGCAATCCTGAGCTCTCATCCATTTTAAGTCAGATTGAGATTAAAATTACAGATGATGGATTAAGAATAGAACTTTTGAATAATAAATCTTCATTTTTTGAATCGGGTAGTGCCAGATTAAAGCCGAAAGCGAAAAAGATTCTTTATTTAATTGGACAACAGTTAAGCGAACTTAATAACAAAATTGTTGTTGAAGGACATACCGATGCACGCCCATATCCTAAAAATCCACGCGGATATAATAATTTTGATTTAAGTGCAGATAGAGCAAATAGTGCAAGAAAAATTTTAGAGAAAGCGGGCGTAAGTGATAAGCAAATTGATGAAGTTCGTGGTTATGCAGATCACCGTTTAAGAGATCCCGAGCATCCGTTTTCTAAAATAAATAGAAGAATCAGCATCTTAGTTAAATACGAACAATTAACTGGTTTTTAATGAATGGAAAAATTTTAGTAGTTGAAGACGATCCCGTAACAAGTCACTTTTACAAGCTTGTGTTAAAGCATTGTGAATTAGAAGCAGTTATTACGGAAAATGCCGATGAAATATTTTCGCACCTTGAAGGTGGCGAAGTAAAGTTAATTATTATGGATATTAATTTGCGGAACACTGTTTTTAACGGAAAAATAATTAGTGGAATTGAACTTTCCAAAATGATTAAAAGTGAGGAGAAATATGGAAATCCGAAAATAGTTTTAGTTTCCGCATATAATTTGGACGAAGATGATCCGGATTTTATAAAAAGTAAAGCCGATAAATTTATATTAAAACCGATTTCGGATTTTAATTTATTTCTGAATATTATCCGGGGTTTACTGAATGGTTGATAAAAAAGAAGAAAAAGATAAAATTTTAGTTGTTGAAGATCAAAGAGATACTTCCTTAATTTTAACTGCATTACTTAAAAAACATAATTACACAGTAAAAACTGCTAAAAATGGAGTAGAAGCACTTGAAATATTGAAAAAGTTTCATCCTCATGTTATTCTTGCCGATTGGACAATGCCTGAGATGGATGGAGTTGAGTTATGCAATATTCTTAAAAGCAAGGAAGAGTATAAATCAATCTATTATATAATTTTAACAGGTAGAGCAACTTTACGTGATATTATTGAAGGACTTGACACCGGTGCCGATGATTTTTTAACCAAACCAACTGAAAATCAAGAATTATTAGCAAGAATTCGTACCGGTATTAGAATTACCAAATTACAAGAGGAATTAAAGAAAGCCGAACATGATAAAGCCTTAGTTCAATTAGCTTTTTCAACGGGACATCAAATAAACAATCCTTTAGCAAGTTTGTTGTTAAGTTTAGAAAATATTAAAGAAGAACTTGACGAAGAATCATTTAAGAAAATAAAAGATGATTTCGAAATAGTTGAAAAAGCAGCTGAAAGAATTAGAGAATCTGTCAATGCCTTTATTAATTTAAAAAATCCCAAACTAACAAATTATACTTCCGATACTCAAATGCTCGATATTGAAAATAAACAAGAGTAAGAAGTTCCAACCGTTTTGTTACATAAACAAAATTTACTAAGAAATTAGAAAAACAATTTCCCTATCTTTCGTAAAGAATTGTTAAATATTTGTATTTTGCTTCAAGGTTATCTTCAATTTGCTCCCACGTGAATCTCCAAACCCAATTACCCGAAGGTTTAGAAGGAAAATTCATACGTGCTTCGCTTCCCAAATTTAAAACATCTTGCATCGGTATTACTGCAAAAACGGCAACGGATTTGTAAGCTTCTTTTATCAAAGGGAAAACAATTTCGGCACCGTAATAGTTTAAGTAATCCTGTGTAAAAGCAAAAAGTTCGGGGTCGTCATTCATTGCTTTTTCAAAAAATCCTTTAGTTGTATCGTTATCGTGTGTCCCTGTGTAAACAACACAATTTTCATTATAATTGTGAGGAAGAAAATTTTTATCGCCGTTTTTACCAAAAGCAAATTGTAAAATTTTCATTCCGGGAAATCCGTATTTATCGCGTAATGCACGCACTTCATCTGTAATTACTCCCAAATCTTCGGCTATTATCGGCAAATCGCCAAATTCACGTTTAATTTCAGCAAAAAGTTCATCTCCGGGTGCTTTAACCCAACGTCCGGTTTCAGCGGTTTTAGCATTTCCGGGGATTTCCCAATATGCTTCAAATCCTCTAAAATGATCGATGCGAACATAATCGGTTAATTCAAAAATTTTTGCAAATCGTTTTTTCCACCACGAAAAATTATCCTTTTTCATTTCGTCCCAGCGGTATAACGGATTTCCCCAAAGTTGTCCGGTAGGGCTAAAATAATCCGGTGGAACTCCTGCAACGGTTTCCGGTTTTCCATCTTCACCAATGGTAAATAAATGCTTGTTTGCCCAAAGATCGGCACTATCGTAAGCAATAAAAATAGGTAAATCACCAATAATTTTAATACCTTTTGCATTAGCGTATTTTTTTAGAGCAATCCATTGTTTGAAAAAGGTGTACTGAACGAACTTGTGGAAATTAATTTCGGTGGCAAGTTTTTCTTTCCAGTTGTTCAGGGAATTTTCAACTCGAAAGGCTAAACTTTTATCCCATTCAAGCCAAAGTTTTCCGCCATGGAAATCTTTACCAGCCATAAAAAGAGCGTAATCTTCCAACCAAGATTCATTCTCCCTACAAAATTTTTCGAAATCATTTTTATCATTAATTCCGTTTTTCTTCGAGTTTTCATAAGCTTTTCTTAAAAGGGATATTTTGTATTCAATTACTTTACCATAATCTATTTTTATTGGATTAAAATCGGGAATGTTTTCCAAATCAATTTTTGTCAAATAGCCTTCTTCTTTCAGCATCTCGGGACTTATTATTAACGGATTGCCTGCAAATGCCGAAAAACTTTGGTAAGGAGAATCTCCAAATCCGGTTGGACCAAGCGGAAAAACCTGCCAAAGAGTCTGTCCGGCATTGTGAAGAAAATCGACAAAACGATATGCATTTTTTCCTAAATCTCCAATTCCGAATTTTCCGGGTAAAGAAGTTGGATGAAGCAAAATTCCTGCTGAACGTTTAAATTTCATAAAACTCTCGCTTAATTGTTATTTCCAATTTGTTAATACTAAATTTAAGAAAAATAAAAAATAAGACTAAATAAAATTATCGTAAGTTAACCATAAACTAATATTTGACTTTAAGGCTGCATTTAGAGTAAAATAAGATAGTTTATTCTTTTTTGTGGCTTATCAAAATTTTATTAAATTTAAAAAAGTATTTGCAAAAACAATACAAAATCTCCTATTTATTAAACTTTTATTTTTTTTTACCGAAAATAATATTACTAAAAATTTTGGAGTAACAATGAAACCTAAATTTTACAAAACAATTCAATTCCAAATGATTTTGGCAATGCTTGTTGGCATTGTTTTTATTGCTTATGTTGTTTTAGACAAGGTAAGTACATATTTTATTGAAGATCAAAATGAATTGATTACCAACGTTCAAAACCAATCAAGAAGTGTATTTAAAAATTTGATTGACAATGAATTATCTCAACTTAGTTTGGCATTGGAATTTATATCGAAAGACCCTACTATTGTTGATGCTTTTGCCAAAAGAGATAGGGAACAATTAAAGAATTTTTTGCTTAATGAATACGAAACACGGCTTAAAAAGAAATACGGATTAGTTCAATTTCAGTTTCATTTACCGGACGGCAGATCATTTTTAAGATTACATAAACCGCAAAAATTTGGTGACGATTTAACGGGTTTCAGAAAAACAGTTGTTGAAGTAATAAAGACAAAAGACAAAGTATCCGGTTTTGAAGTTGGAAAAGCAGGATTGGGCTTGAGGGTTGTTTATCCGGTTTTTAAAGATGCTAAATATATTGGCTCGGTTGAATTTGGAGGTTCACTTGATAAAGTTTTGAAAGAATTGAACAAAATTATGAATATGGATTTTGTAGTAGGGGTAAAAGAAAAATATCTCTCAATTTCAAAATTCAGTAAAAATAACGGACTTAAATTAGGCTCAGTTGTCTATTACGATTTTTCAAATCCAAGATACAAATCATTATTAACCACTTATGTTCAGAAAAACAAGCCAAAAGTTTTGGAGAGTGGGGACTTAAAATATATTGTAACTTCTTTGCCTGTAATTGATTTTGCCGGGAATAGAGTAGGCGAAATATTACTTGTGAAAGAGGAATCGGGTGCTCTTGCTGTATTTACAAATAGAATTGAAGTTTTGACTACAAGTATTGTTGTAATTGCCGGTTTAATGTTTATTGCTTTTGTTTTAATTTTTAGAATGAGAGTAATAAAGCCTCTTAATAAAGCAATTGAATTTTCTCAAGCTATTGAAAACGGTGATTTTAATTATGATTTACAACACAAGTTTAAAGATGAAGTAGGTACCTTAATCTTTTATCTTAACCAAATGAAGGATAAGCTCAAAAAATTATTTGAGGATGTTGAGCAAAATTCTATCGAAGCTAAAAAAGAAGCCGAAAGAGCTGCACTTGCACAAAAGAAAGTTGAAGAAGAAAAAGAATACCTTTCCGAACAAACTCAAAAAATGCTTGTTGCTATGGAGAAATTTTCCGAAGGTGATTTAACAGTTCAACTTCAGCCTTCCGAAAGAGAAGATGAAATGGCAAAACTTTTTGAAGGGTTCAATTACGCAGTAATGAGAATTAGGGATTTAATAATTCACGTACGCGAATCCGTTGAAGCAACAGCAAGTGCAGGAACTGAGATTTCGTCAAGTGCCGAAGTAATGGCGGCTGGAGCAAATGAGTTAAGTAGCCAATCAAGTGAAGTAACTGCTGCTGTGGAAGAAATGACAAGAACAATAATGCAAACTTCCGAGGGTGCCAAACAAGCTGCCGAGCTTGCACGCGGTGCAAATAACTATTCGCATCAAGGTGTTGAAAAAATAAATGAAGCTAAAGAAGGAATGGAAAAAATAGTTGAAGCAACAAATGAAACAAGCGAATCCGTTAAATCCTTGACGCAAAAAACCGAGCAAATTACCGCAATAACAAATGTTATTAACGAAATTGCCGATCAAACCAATTTACTTGCGTTAAATGCTGCAATTGAAGCAGCACGCGCCGGTGAACAAGGACGCGGTTTTGCTGTAGTTGCCGACGAAGTACGTAAGCTTGCCGAAAGAACATTGCACGCTACAAAAGAAATAGCGGAAATGATTAATTCCATTATGGAAGAAACTAAAAACGCCGAACGTTCGATGGAAAATGCTCTTGGTGCAGTAGAAACCGGTAAAGCAAAAACAGAAGATGTTGAGGAAGTTTTGCAAACCATTATGGATGAAGCAACAAAAGTTGAAAATGAAATAATTAACCTTGCCGAAGCAAACGAAGAAGAATTAAGGGCTGTGGAAGATATTGCACATAATATGGAATTGATGAATAACGTAACGCAAGAAACCAGTAGCGGAATTCAACAAATTGCACAAGCAACAGAAGACTTGGCAAGACTTTCCGAACAGCTGAGAAATGTTATTGGTAAATTTATTGTAGATAAGAGTGAAACAAAATATCTTGAATAAAAAAATATTTAATAAAAAAAGCGGATAAATTTTTATCCGCTTTTTTCTTTTTTAAATTAAATTAAATTTTAGAATTAAATTCTTTTTTGTTTATATTGCTTTAATAAACAACAAACTGGCAAAGTTTTTGCATAATAGTTTATAATTAATATATTTTGGGAATATGAGTAAAGACGAAATTAGAAACAATAAGCTACGGCTTCTGGGAAGTTTATTTGCCGATTTAATGCATGAAATAAGAAATCCGTTATCGGTTTTAAAAATTAATTACGAATTGTTGTGTGAAGATAAAGATTCATTTTCAACAGAGAATGCGGATGTATTAGAAAACGGCAAGGAAGCTATTGAAATTATTGAGGAATTGATTTCTCAAACGATGGAATTTATCCGCGGAAACAATGAACGGTTTGAAGTTTGTTCCGTTAACCAAATTGCTAAAACCGTATTTAATTTTATTAAAAATAGGGCAAAAAAAGAAGGAGTTGATTTCCAATTAAACTTAACTGAAAACGACGCCTCTATTGTTGCTAATAAAAGTCAGATAATTCAAGTATTACTTAATATTTTGACAAATGCTTTTGATGCGATCGGAGAAAATCCAAAAGTTGAGTTAAAAACATTTTGTAACACAAATGGTGTTTTTATCGAAATAAACGATAACGGAAAAGGAATGACACAGCCGGAGATAGAAAAAATTTTTGATAAATATTTTACTACAAAAGAAAAAGGTTCTGGCATTGGTTTGGCAGTTGTTAAAGAAATTTTGGATAAACACGATGCCGAAATGAATATTAACAGTAGTCCGGGTAAAGGAACAAGTTTTACAATAAAGTTTAATAATTCCAAGGAATTACGAATATGACACCTAAAATATTGATTATTGATGACGATGCTTTGGTTTGTAAAAGCCTTGAAAAAGTTATAAAGAAATTTAATTACGACGTTGATATTTGCTTGGAAGCGGACAAAGCACTCGATAAAATAAAAAGAATAGAACCGGATATCATTTTATTGGATATTTATTTAAGTGGTTCAATAAGTGGTTTGGATTTACTTTCCGAAATTCAAGAAAAGTACCCTAAAATTCCGGTAATTATGATTACTGCTTTTGCCGATGTAAATATTGCTGTTGACGCAATGAAACGCGGCGCATTCGATTTTCTTCTAAAGCCGATAAACACCGAACATCTTAAACTTGTTTTGGAAAAATGTGAAAAACACTTGAATCTACAAGTTCGTGTTAATAAACTCGGCGAACTACTTGCCGGAGAAAAAATTACGCGTGAATTTTTCGGGAAAAGCAAAAAAATTATTCGTCTTGTTAACGAAGTAGAAATGCTTGCTAAAAGCGATACAACAATTTTGCTCGAAGGCGAAAGCGGTGTAGGTAAAGAAGTGTTTGCACGTTATATTCACCAACAAAGTAACCGTGCGGATAAACCTTTTATTGCAATAAATTGTGGAACAATTCCAAAAGATTTAGCCGAAAGCGAATTATTCGGGCACGAAAAAGGAGCCTTTACCGGTGCTGCCTCAAAGACAAAAGCCGGAAAATTTGAGTTGGCGAACAACGGAACAATTCTACTTGACGAAATCGGCGAATTGACACTTGATTTACAAGTTAAACTTTTACGTGTATTACAGGAAAAGAAGTTCTACCGACTTGGCGGCGAACGCGAAATATCGGTAGATGTTAGAATAATTGCTGCAACAAATAAAAGTCTTGAAGAAGAAGTGAAAAAAGGTAATTTTAGGGAAGACTTGTTTTATCGTTTGAATGTTGCAAAAATTTTAATTCCACCTTTACGCGAAAGAAAAGATGATATTCCTGTTCTTGTTTATTCTTTTTTAAATGAATTTTCTAATAAATTTAACAAGCAGGTTGTTTCTATTTCGGATGATGCAATGGAATTGTTAGTTAAACAACCTTGGCGTGGAAACATAAGGGAATTACGGAATGCTATTGAAAGAGCCGTTTTAATTGCCAATGGTAAAGAACTAAAGAAAAGTCATTTTCATTTTCTTGTATCTGCTGATAAAGATTTGGATGATGACTTCACCGGATATTTATTAAAAATTCCGCCCGAAGGAATTAAAGTGGATGTAGTTTTACGCGATTTGATTTTAAAAACCCTTGAAATTACAAATGGTAATCAAGTTAAAGCAGCAAAAATTTTAGGGTTGTCACGTTCCAAATTACGCTACAGAATGGAACAATTGGATATTGAAGTAACTAAAAAAATCGGTTAAATTGGTGTTTATTATTAGCCAGTTGGCTAATTTTGTGTTAAGTTTAATTGTATATCTGAAATATTTTTTGTAAATAAATATACAGAAGGCTAAAATTTTACATTATTTTATCGATAATATTTTGGTAAATTTACAATAAAAAAGCGACGAATAAAAATGGAAGACAAATTAATTGAAAAACTAAAGTCCAGCGATATTGATGAAGTTCGTAATGTGTTAATTGAACTTTCGCAAAATGAATTTTCCGACAAAGCAGTTGAAGAAATAGTAAAGTTAATTGAAAGTGAAGATCCCGGGCTGAGGGATGCTGTTTCTCACGCTTTGATAACAAATACAAACAAAAAAATCCCCGAATACGTAGTGCCTTATATTTCCTCTCCTAAAATTGCAGTCCGTAATTTAGCGGGAGAAATATTGCTGAAAAAAGGTATTGAATCTATTCCCGCAATGATAAGATACCTTAAAAAAGCAAATGATGACGATCAAAAATTCATAATCGATATTTTAGGATTAATCGGTTCAATAGAAGTTGAAGATGATATTATTGATGTATTAAAGTTTAGCCAAAACGATAATGTTATTTTAGCTTGCATTGAAGCATTAGGAAACATTCGTAGTCAAAAAGCGGTAGATTTGATTATTGAAAAGTATAACGAAAACGAGCTTTATCATCCTACAATTTTTGATGCACTCGGAAAGATTGGAACTGAAAAGGCAATTAACTTTATGGCTCAAGAATATAAAAATGCTGATGACTTAACCAAATATTCGATGATTGAAAGTATGGGTGAAGTTGGGAATGAAGAAATTTTCTTTGCTTTACTTGCCGAGCTTAAAAATCTTAAACCTCCTTTGAGTTGGGTTGTTGTAGAATCGTTAGCTAAACTTCACGAAAAGTTAGGGCTTGATATTCCTTTCGACGAAAGTATGCAGAATACATTAATCGAAGTAATAAACGAGGGTGATATTGAATACAAAATTGCGGCTTCCAAACTTTTACGCGATTTTTCTGATAAAAATATTATTTATGCAGCGCTTGCAAACTATGGAATTAACAATGAATTTGACGAAAACGTAAAAAGTAAATTTATTGAAAATCCTTATGAATTTTATCGGAGTTTTATTAAATTAGCAAGCGATTCAAAGCATGAAGTTGCTTTAATGAATTTATTCAAAGAAGTTGTTTCGGTGGACGAAGGACAATCTTTGGAAAAACTTTCGCCGGTTGAGTTCCGTCAACTTTGCGATTTATTTACACTAAAACTCGAAAGCATTGAAGAGGAAGTAAGACTTTCGTCTATCGAGCTTTTATTCTTCTTATGTTTAGATACTGCACTTATGTTTTTAGACACAATGGTTAAAGATGATAATGCGTGGAATAAAATGAGATTGCTCGAATTTTTGGAACAACTCGATGGTGATGAAGTAAAAGACGCATTATTAAAATTGGCAAATGACGAAGACGAAATGGTTAGCCAAAAAGCAAAAGAAGTAATAGACCAAAAAGGAATAACAGAGAATTAATATGGCTGGAAACTTTGGTTCATTTGGAAATAAGCCCGGTGCAAGTTCTTTAAATTTTTCTTTTTCGAAATCGAAAAAGATGGAACTTTCGGCAGCCGAGTTTGAAGAATGGAGAAAATTTATTTACGAATTAACCGGTATTTATTTTCAGGATAATAAAAAATATTTGCTTGAAAGCAGATTGTTGAAACGTGTTAATTTTCTAAAACTAAATTCTTTCAAGGAATATCTTGAGTATCTGAAAAAAAACAGAAATAATAAAGCGGAATATAATGAGCTTTTCGAAGTAATTACTATTAACGAAACGTTCTTTTTCAGAAATCAGCCTCAGCTTGATGCACTTGTAACGCGTGTTATTCCTGAAATAATGTCTATGCCGGAAAATAAGCACAAAAACAGATTTAAAATTTGGAGTGCAGCTTGTTCTTCGGGGGAAGAACCTTATTCGGTTGCTATTACTATTCAAGAAATGATTAAACCTAAATATCCTAATGTTAATTTTGAAATAGTTGGTACGGATATTAATTATCAAGTCTTAAACACAGCAAGAGCTGGCATCTATAAAGAATATGCTGTAAGGAATACGCCTCCATACTACATTAAAAAATATTTTAAGCAAGAAAACGGTCGTTACATTTTAAATGATACCATAAAACGGATGGTAAAATTTAAAATGTTAAATCTCGCTGATGATTTCGGAATGAAATTAATGCAAAACTTCGATATTATTTTTTGTGCTAATGTTTTAATTTATTTCGATAAAGAATCTAAAATGCGGGTAGTAAATCACCTATATAATGCGCTTAATAAAGGAGGATATTTGTTTATAGGTTATTCCGAAACTTTGCACGGAATTTCAAAAGCATTTAAATTAGTGAGTTTCCCTAAAACCGTTGGATATAAGAAGGAGTAGATTTATGAAACAATATGTGTTAGTTGCGGATGATTCTCCTACAATTAGAAAGTTTGTAACCTTTACACTTAAAATGGCGGGCTTTGAGGTAATTCCGGCTTCGGACGGAATGGAAGCAGCAGAGAAATTATCTCAATATAAATTCGATTTAATTATTACAGACCTCAATATGCCGAATATGGACGGTTTCGAACTAATTAAGGTTATTAGAGAAAATCCCGAATATGAAGAAACACCGGTAATTATTCTTTCTTCCCTTTCGGCAAGCGAAGATATTGATAGGGGGATTAGTTTGGGGGCAAATTCGTATCTAGTGAAACCATTTGATCCTAAAAGATTACAGTACGAAGTTGCAAAATATTTGAGTTAACAAAGCAGGAGAGATAAAGATGGATTTAAAATTTTTAGTTGTTGATGATTCGGTTACAATGAGAAGAATTGTTGTTAATACATTAAAAAATTTGGGATATAATGAAATTATTGAAGCTGAAGACGGAGAGGACGCATTTAAAAAATTACAAGAAAACCCCGATGTTAATTTTGTGATTACGGATTGGAATATGCCTAAAATGACCGGTTTAGAGTTAACTCAAGCAATTCGGGGCGACGAAAAATTTGCCAATTTACCAATTTTAATGGTTACTACAAGAGGTGTTAAAGAAGATATTATTCAGGCTCTTAAAGCAAGAGTTAACAATTATGTGATTAAGCCGTTTACCCCACAAGTTCTACAAGAAAAAATAAATCAAATTTTAGAAAGTTTATAGGCGAGGAGTATTATGGACAAAGTAAATATGACGCTTACCCAAGTTGTGCAAATGATTTCGGAATTGAAGGAAGTCTTTAAATTCACCGAAAAAATAATTCCGCTTTTGCAGGATTTGGTTGAATTTATGCGTGATATTGTTCCTCTCTTGGAAGAAATTAATGAGAGAATAGAAGAAAGTACGGCAAAGATGCCAACGGCGTCCGACAAAATTGATAGCGTTACATCCGCAACGGAAATGGCAACTACGGAAATTTTAGATAGAGTTGATAATATTTCCAATATGTTAAATGAAATTTTGAATGTTCTTACAGCTCTTGATGAAACTGAAAAAGAAAAAGATAAACTTTTCGATGAAATTATATCAGAGATTGAATTAAATGAGAAAACCAAAGAACTTGTGAATAAATTTAAATCGTATAACCATATTGAAACTTCAATTGAAAACATTAAAGAGAAAATTAATAACATTAACAACGAAACATATAATATTACACTTGCATTGCAAGTTCAGGATATTACTGCACAGCAACTTGCCGCGGTAAATCATTTAATAGTTAATGTTCACGAAAAATTGTCCAAACTTATTAATAATATTCACTCGTCTCATTTTGATGAAGAAAAGAAAATTTCTACTGAATTAGATGCCCCGGAAAAAACAACATTTGACCCCAATGCCGAATACGATACTTCAAGCAGTAGGCAAGAGGAAATTGATAAACTTATAAATTCACAAAAAGGAAGCAACGATAATGATAATAATGGGTTCGCTTCCCAGGACGAAATAGATAAATTATTTTCCGGAGAATAATCTTATGGCTGATTACTCTGCATTAAACGACCCGATGATGGCGGAAATACTCGAAAGTTTCCTTGTTGAAACAAGGGAAATTTTAGAGAAACTCGATACGGATTTAATGGAACTCGAGAGCCATCCAGATGATACAAATTTATTAAACGAAATATTCCGCTCATTTCATACAATTAAGGGTACGTCGGGATTTTTAGGGCTTGAAAAGCTTCAAAAGGTAACTCACAAATGCGAAGACTTGCTAAACAAACTGCGTAAAGGTGAGATTACACTTAATGAAGAAATTATGGATGCCATCCTTTTGGCTTACGATACTATTAAAGAACTTGTAGAAGTTATTGCCGAAAATAAAAACGAAGATTACGACACAAGTGAAGTTGTTGCCAAATTAACCGCATTAATTGATGCTCTGAATGCTGGTGGCGGTGGGACTGCTGCTGAACCTAAAGAAGAAAAAGAAGCGGAAACACAAGAGGAAAGTCCAAAGGAAGAAGTTTCCGAAGAAAAACCGGAAACCCAACCGCAAGAAGCGGAAAAACCGGAAGAGACACCTAAAACCGAAGCAGAGGAAAAGCCCGAACCAAAAGAGGAAGAGAAACAAGAAACGCAAGCTGAAGCAAAACCAGAAGAAAAACAAGAAGAGAAAAAAGAAAAGACACAAGAAACTTCTCCTCAACCTAAACAGGAACAACCCAAAGCTGCAAAGCCTCAGCCACAAGCACAACACCCACACGCTAAAAAAACTGAAGCTACAATACGTGTAGAAGTTCAAAGGCTTGATGAATTATTAAATATTGTGCAGGAATTAGTTCTCGGACGTAACCGACTTTTACAAGTAAATAATACCGTTTTGCAAGAGTTTGAAGGGACTGAAATTTCCCGTGCACTTTCCGAAGCAACACAGCAAATTGATTTGATGACAACCGAATTACAACTTGCCGTAATGAAAACAAGAATGGTTAAAATCGGCAAGGTATTCAATAGATTTCCGCGTGTTATTCGTGACCTTAGCAAAATGACCGGGAAAAAAGTTCGTCTTGAAATTTTTGGTGAAGATACCGAATTGGATAAAACGCTTATTGAAGAAATAAACGATCCGCTTGTTCATATGATACGTAATTCGGTTGATCACGGAATTGAGCCTCCGGAAGAAAGAGAGAAAATAGGAAAAGATCCGGTTGGTACGATAACGCTTTCTGCTGAACAAGAGGGGAATAACGTTATAATAACAATTGAAGATGACGGAAAAGGAATAGACCCGGAAAAAATAAAAGAAAAAGCTATTGAAAAAGGAATTATTACACCTGAAAAAGCAGAAGAATTAAATGAAAATGATGTTCTTAATCTGATTTTTGCTCCCGGATTTTCAACAGCGCAGAAAGTTTCCAACGTTTCGGGACGAGGCGTTGGGATGGATGTGGTTAAAACAAATGTAACTAAACTACGCGGTGTTATTAATATTGAAACGGAAGTAGGAAAAGGTTCAAAATTTATAATAAAACTTCCTATAACGTTAGCTATTATTCAAGGACTTTTAGTCAAAATCGATTCGGAAGTTGTTGTAATTCCGCTGAATACTGTAATTGAAGTAGTTCGTGTTTCGAAAGAAGAAATTTACGAAATTGGAAGCAGTGAAGTAATTAAACTACGAGATACCGTTATTCCACTTGTTGATTTACGCAAAAGCTTATACAAGAAAGACGGAACGGAAATGAAAGAATGGCAATACATAGTTATTGTTGGAATTGCCGAAAAAAGGTTTGGACTAAAAGTCGATAAATTACTTGGACAGGAAGAAATTGTAATTAAATCACTCGGAAAATACCTTGGCAATATAGAAGGGATTGCCGGTTCAACCATTATGGGAGATGGAACCGTTGTAATGATTGCCGATATAGCAGATATTGTTTCACAAATGGAAGATAAAAAAGATGAATAAAAAAATTAAAGTTTTGGTTGTTGACGATTCCGCTTTTATGCGGCAATCGATTAGTTTTTTGCTTAAAGAAGAACCTGAAATAGAAGTAGTTGGAACAGCAAAAAATGGTAAAGAGGCTGTTGAAAAAGTAAAACAACTTAACCCGGATGTGGTTACGCTTGATGTTGAAATGCCGGTGATGAATGGCTTGGAAGCACTCGAAATAATTATGAAGGAATCTCCGACATCCGTAATTATGTTTAGCTCGTTAACTTCGGAAGGGGCAGAAGCAACACTTAAAGCTTTGGAATTGGGTGCCGTTGATTTCTTAGCAAAAGATAATACCACAACGCATTCTACTCTCGAAAAAATAAGAAACGAGTTAATTTTCAAGATTAAGAATTTTGCGAATAAACGTTCAATTACGCAGCGACTTGCTTCAATAAGACGCCGTCCCGGTGGATTTACCAAAACAACAACACAAGCAGCACCGGTTAGCTCGGGTGATAAAGAGAAAGAAGTTTTATCTAAAAATTTTAAAGCAATTGCAATTGGAATTTCAACTGGTGGTCCGTTAACATTGAATAAGGTAATTCCTTTTATTCCTGCTGAAATTAAATTACCTATTTTTATTGTTCAACATATGCCTCCGAATTTTACCGCTTCCCTTGCTAAGAGATTAAATTCTGCAAGTAAAGTAGAAGTGAAAGAAGCCGAAGATGGCGAAGAAATACGCGGTGGTGTGGTTTATGTAGCCAAAGGCGGAATTCATATGAATTTTGTTAAACATTCAACTGGTAAAGTTACAATTAGGCTCAACCCGCAACCGGCTAACTCATTACATAAACCTTCTGTTGACGAAATGGTCAGCTCCGCTGTTGATGCTTACGGCAACGATTTGTTGGGTATAATTATGACGGGAATGGGAAAAGACGGATTGGAAGGGATAAAAAAATTAAAAGCAAAACGCGGTTATGCGGTTGCACAAGATAAAGAAAGTTGTGTTGTTTACGGAATGCCGAAAGCAATAGTAGATGCCGGATTAGCCGATGTAATTGCTCCTATTGAAAAAATAACCGAAATAATAACCAAAGTGGGATTAAAATAAAATGAACGATGAAAATGATTTTCGTTCAGAAGAGAAATTTAAAGAAATTCCATACGATGAAATAACTTACCGAGAAGAAGGTAGAGTCGGTAATCTTATAAAATCGGATAGTCTTAAAATAGTTGGGAAAGCAAAAATTACGGTTGAACATAATGAAGATGACGAAGTAAAAGTAGTTTTGAAAAAAGACGAAAACGATAATGTTAAAGAGATAAAATTTGTTTGTTCTTGTGGACAAACAAAGTCTGTTATTTTGGACTATTCCGAGTAAAGTTTAAATTTTCCCCCTCCACCCTGTTTCGTAAAGCGAAATGTATTTTTGCATTTCGCTTTTTTTATGCCGAAAAAACATCAAATGTCCATTTATAGCCAATTTTGTTTTTTAATAATCTCAAAAAAATAAAAAAATTGCTAAAATTATTGGCATTGCTTTTGTAATAGATAAATGGAATAAAAAAAGTGAATAAAATGAACAACATAAAATTACTCGAAAAAGCTTTGGATTTTTCGGCATTAAAACAAAAAGTTATTGCTTCGAATATTGCCAATGTTACAACGGTTGGCTATAAACGTAAAGATGTCGATTTTGTTAATATTTTTGATACTGTAAACAACAAATTAAAGGTTGATAATCCACGCCACATTGAATCCGGCGATAAAGTACTTTCCGAAGGTAGTGAGTTGGTTGTTGTTGAAGATAAAAGCAAAGAAATGGTTTCCGGTTTTAATAATGTGGATATTGATAAAGAAATGGCGGATCTTGCACAGAATAATATGATGTTCAAATTTGCAGCACGAAGAATGAAGCAATATTTTGATGATTTACAAGCCGTTATTAAAGGAGGCAGATAATGAAGATTGGTCCGAGATTTTCATCTTTTGACATAAGTGCAAAAGGTTTAAGGATTCAAAAGAAAAGAATGGATTTAATTGCAGAAAATATTGCAAACTCGGAAACAACAAGAACTAAAAACGGCGGTCCGTATAAAAGAAAATTTTTAGTTGTTCAAGAAAAAGATTTCAAATTGGGAACCAATTTGGAGAATGAAAATACAATCAGATTACTTCGGGAATCACCAGATCATTTACCGAATTTAAATTTGGAAGCAAGAAACGATGACGAAAAAGTACTTTCGTTAGAAACCAAAACGGATCAAACACAAGGTGAACTTGTATATATGCCTGATCACCCTGATGCCGATGAAAACGGGTATGTGGAAATGCCGAATGTTAATATTGTAACGGAAATGGTTGATATGATTGCAGCCTCAAGAGGTTTTGAGGCAAATGTAACAGCATTTAACGGTGCAAAACAAATAGCAAAAGATTCATTGGAGATATAAAAATGGCAATAGGAATTAATTCAGTTGGTAATTACGGGTTCTCTGTAAATAGAATTAATCGTACAAATTCGGTTGCAAAAAAATCAAATGTGAATGCAGCTGCCAAAACCGTCGCAACTAAAAAGCCTACTGAAAAAAGTATTTTATCGGAAAACGAACGAAAATTCTTTTCCGAAATGTATCCCGACAAAAAGAATATTGTGATGGACTATCACTTTTATCAAAGAAGCGGTAAAATGGACGGTGTGGCAGTTGGTTCAATAATTAACAGAAGAGGCTAATGATGAAAATTAATGAAATTGGGTTAGGGAAAATTTCCGGCTTACAAGAATTAGACAAAATTAATTCGAAGAAAAAAACAAATGGTTTTGGAGAAGCCTTTAAGGACTTTGTTAAAGATGTTAATAAAGCTCAAATTGATGCCGATAAAAAAACAAAAGATTTTGTACAAGGAGTAAATAACGTTGAATTACACGATGTAATGATTGCAGCCGAAAAAGCAAGGACAAGTTTGGATTTATTAATGCAAATAAGAAACAAAGCATTAGATATGTATAAAGAATTAACGAGGATGCAATAGCCGTGGCAAACAATACTTCTGGATTAGGGAATTTATTAGGAATATTTAATAAGCTAAGTTTTCAACAAAGAATGCTGATTGGAGCAATTGCCATAGTAACGGTAATTCTAATCGGCTTCGTTCTGTTTTTGTTTAATCAAACAAGCTATTCTGTTTTATATGCACGTTTGGATGTAGATGATGCATCCGAGATTGTGGAATATTTAAAAAGCCAAAAAATTCCTTATCAAATAACCGATGATGGAACTACTATAAAAGTTCCACACGAAAAACTTTACGATATACGTTTAATGCTTGCCAGCAAGGGCATTCCAAACTCCGGAATTGTGGGTTATGAAATTTTTGATAAGAATAATATTGGAATGTCCGACTTTATGCAAAAGGTCAATTACAAGAGGGCATTGGAAGGAGAACTTGCACGAACAATTTCAGAAGAAAAAGGAGTTAAAAGTGCAAGAGTGCAAATTGTTATTCCCGAAAAAAGTGTTTTTAAAGATGAGCAAAAACCTACAACGGCATCTGTTGTGTTAAAACTTAGTGGAGGATACGAATTAAGCGATGCAAATGTAAAAGCAATTCAACATCTGGTGGCAAGCAGTGTTGAGGGGTTAAAACCCAAAGATGTAACGGTTGTTGATACACGTGGGCATTTACTTTCCAAAAGATATGATGAAGAACCTCTTCCGTATTCGCAAAGCAAACAATACGAAATGAAAAAAAGCATTGAAAATTATCTTTCGCATAAAGCACAATCGTTACTCGAAACGGTTTTAGGTTACGGAAGTGCAATAGTAAAAGTAAATGCTGATATTGATTTTAAGAGAATAGAAAAAACACTCGAATCTTATGATCCGGATTCACAAGTAGCAATTAGTGAGCAAGTAATAAAATCGCTACAAAACGGCAAGAGTATTGGTGATACATCTAATGCTTCTACAATTAACACGGTTACGAATTACGAATTGAGTAAAACTATCGAAAAAATAATGGAAGGTGCGGGTAATATTAAACGTATTACGGTTGCAGTTGTAGTTAATGGCGTGAAAAAAGAAGTGAAAGAAGGAGATACAACAAAAACCGTTGTTGAGCCAAGAAGCGACCAAGAATTAAATAAATTGAAAAATATTATTATGCAAGCAGTTGGATTTAATACGCAAAGAAACGATGAAATTTCGATAGTAAGTATTCCATTTGAAAGCCAAACAAATGAAAATACACAAGTTGTAAAAGCATCTCCATTAGGCGATATGCAACAAATTTCAAGACTTGTAACAATGATTATTGCTGTTATTGCTTCAATGTTACTATTGAAAGGTTTGTTCAAAAAACTAAAAAGCGAAAAAATTGAAATTGCTGCTCTTGGTCC
>CAYZGB010000021.1:0-4873 GCA_964477915.1 uncultured Melioribacter sp.
GAGAAATATTCCTTCGGAAATTGCGGTAGAGGAATTAATCAATTTAATTAAAGAAAACGGCGATTGGAAAGAGAGAGAGGAAGGTTAAGGTTAAGGTTGAGGTTAAGAAAAATTTGATATTTTGACCAGAGCCAATGAAATGAGGGAAGGAAAAAATCTTTTTTCCCGTTTTTAAAGATTTCTCGCCCTTCAGTAACAAGTTACTTACAGAGTTCGAAATGAAAGAAAAACGGAATTATGCTAAACCAAATAATGCTTTAACCAAGTTTCGATTTCTTCCAAATCCATTCCTTTCCGTTCGGCGTAATCTTCCAATTGATCGTAACCTATTTTACCCACCGAAAAATATTTGGCTTGCGGATGAGCAAAATACAATCCGCTTACGGCAGCAGTAGGAAACATTGCCATTGACTCGGTAAGTTCAATTCCGGTGTTTTTTGTAACATCAAGCAATTCGAAAATTATTAGTTTTTCGGTGTGATCAGGTTGTGCGGGATAACCTGGGGCAGGACGAATGCCGGTATATTTTTCAGCAATCAATTCTTTGTTGCTTAAATTTTCATTTTTAGCATATCCCCAAAATTCCCGACGCACACGCAAATGTAACAATTCGGCAAACGCTTCGGCAAGCCTATCGGCAAGGCTTTTAACCATAATCGCCGAATAATCGTCGTGATTTTCTTCAAATTCTTTAACAAGTTCATCCACACCGAAACCGGTGGAAACGGCAAATAATCCAATGTAATCGTCAATGCCGGAATCCGCTGGAGCAATAAAATCGGCAAGAGCAAGATTTTTATTTTCACCGCTTTTTTTCATTTGTTGACGTAACGTGTGTAGAGTTGCAACTTTGTTTTCACGTTTTTCATCTTCGTAAATTGCAATGTCATCGCCAATTGAATTAGCTGGGAAAATTCCGAGAACCGCTCTTGCAGTTAATAATTTTTCCTTGATTATTTTATTAAGCATTTTTTTTGCATCATCAAAAAGTTTTTTCGCTTCTTCGCCGTAGGTTTTGTTTTCGAGAATATCAGGAAACTTTCCTTTCATTTCCCAAGCGTGGAAAAACGGCGTCCAATCAATATATTCCGAAATTTCATAGAGTGAATAATCGTCAAATATTTTAATTCCGGTAAATACCGGTTTTACTGGCGGTTCTGCATCCCAATCTATTTCGAGCCTATTTTTACGGGCTTCAGCAAGTGTTATTAAATTTTTACTTGCAATTTTGCCTTCGTGAGCCTTGCGAATTTTTTCGTATTTAAGATTTAGATCCGCAAGAAATTTATCTTTGTTTGTCAGCAATTCGTTAACAGTCGAAACACTTCGCGAAGCATCCAAAACGTGAACAACTCCGCCATTGTAATTCGGTGCAATTTTTACCGCAGTGTGTTTGCTCGAAGTTGTTGCTCCACCAATCATCAACGGAATGTTCATCTTTCGGCGTTGTAATTCTTGTGCAATGCTAACCATTTCGTTAAGCGATGGCGTAATAAGTCCGCTTAAACCGATAACATCAACGTTCTTTTCAATTGCAGTGGAAATTATTTTTTCGGAAGGTACCATTACACCCAAATCGATTATATTGTAATTGTTGCAACTTAAAACAACAGCTACAATATTTTTTCCAATATCGTGAACATCACCTTTTACCGTTGCAAGAAGAACTGTTCCAGCAGTAGAAGTATCACCAGCGGCTTTCTTCTCTTCTTCAATAAACGGAATCAAATATGAAACCGCTTTTTTCATTACGCGGGCACTTTTTACTACTTGCGGAAGAAACATTTTTCCGCTTCCAAATAAATCCCCAACGCGGTTCATTCCCGCCATTAACGGACCTTCAATTACCGAAAGCGAATCTTTCGCTTTTTGCCTTGCTTCTTCAACATCTTCCTCAATAAAATCAATTATTCCGTTAACCAAAGCGTGTTCAAGCCTTTTTTCAACGGGCTCTTTACGCCACGATTCATCGGTTGTTTTTTTCAATGATTTTTTATCGTGCTTTGCCGCATATTCAAGTAAACGTTCGGTTGCATCGGGGCGACGATTTAAAACCAAGTCCTCCGTTAATTCGAGCAAATCCGAAGGAATTTCATCGTAAACAACAAGCTGTGCGGGATTTACAATCCCCATATCCAATCCTGCTTTAATTGCGTGGTAAAGAAACACAGCGTGAATTGCCTCGCGAACAAGATTGTTTCCACGGAAAGAAAACGAAACATTACTAATACCACCGGAAGTTCGAACGTAAGGCAAGTTTTCTTTAATCCATTTCACGGCACGAATAAAATCTACTGCGTAATTGTTGTGCGATTCTATTCCCGTTCCAATTGCAAACACGTTCGGGTCGCAAATAATATCTTCCTGCGGAAATCCAATTTTTTCAGTAAGCAAACGATATGCTCGTTCGCAAATTTCTATTTTACGCTCGAAAGTATCGGCTTGCCCTTTTTCATCAAAAGCCATTACAATTGCAGCTGCACCGTATCTGCGTATTTTTTTAGCACGTTCCAAAAATTCTTCTTCGCCTTCTTTAAGACTAATTGAATTAACAATTCCTTTTCCTTGTAATGTTTTTAGTCCGGATTCAATTACATTCCAATCGGATGAATCAATCATAATCGGAAGTCGAGCAATTTCCGGTTCGCTTGCAAGCAGATTTAAGAATTTGGTCATTGCTTTCGGTGCGTCAATCATTGCATCGTCCGTATTAACATCAAGAATTTGAGCACCACCTTCCACTTGATTTCTTGCAACGGCAAGCGCTTCTTCGTATTTTTCTTCACGGATAAGTCGAGCAAATTTACGAGAACCGGCAACATTTGTTCTTTCGCCAATGTTTACGAAGTTCATATTTTCTCGGAAGATAAGCGGCTCTAATCCGCTCAAGCGTAATGTTTTTACGGGTTTGGGAATTTTTCGCGGCGGAATGTTTTTTGCGTGATCTGCGAAAACCTTAATGTGATCGGGAGTTGTTCCGCAACATCCTCCCAAAATATTAATAAATCCTTCGCGTGCGTATGCGTCGAGAACTTCAACCATTGTTTTCGGGGTTTCGTCGTATTCGCCGAATTCATTTGGCAAACCGGCATTTGGGTAAAGACTAATGTAAACATTCGCAATTTTCGATAACTCGGTTATAAACGGACGCATTTGTTTTGGGCCCAAAGCACAATTCAAGCCAACGCTCAAAAGATTTTTAACGTGTGCAACCGAAATCCAAAACGCCTCGGTGGTTTGTCCCGAAAGTGTTCGTCCGCTTTGGTCAACTATTGTTCCCGAAATCATTATCGGAATTTCGCGTCCGAGTTCTTCGCTTAATTCTTCAATTGCAAAAAGCGCTGCTTTGGCATTTAACGTATCGAAAATTGTTTCGACTAGTAAAATATCCGCACCGCCGTCGATTAGTCCGCGTGCTTGTTCTTTGTATGCAACTACAAAATCATCAAATGTAAATTCACGATAACCCGGGTCGGTAACTTTTGGTGACATCGAAAGCGTTTTGTTCGTTGGTCCCATCGAACCGGCAACAAATCTTGGCTTTTCCGGTGTTTTTGCGGTAAATTCCTCAGCAGCCTCTTTCGCTAATTTTGCAGCGTTGTAATTTATTTCGTAAACGTAATCTTCCAATTTATAATCGGCTTGTGAAATGCTTGTTCCGTTAAATGTGTTTGTTTCAACAAGATCGGCACCAGCCTCTAAATATTGGCGATGAATAGTTTTAATAATTTCGGGTTGTGTAATGCAAAGAACATCGTTGTCACCTTTTAACGGAACAGGATGATCTTTGAATTGTTCTCCGCGGTAATCTTTTTCTTCAAATAAATACCGCTGAATCATTGTTCCCATTGCACCATCGAGAACAAGAATTCGTTCGTTTAATATCGATCTTAATTTTTCAATCATTGTAGTTATTTATTTTTGTTAATTTAGATTTTTAAATTACAAAATTTCGAAGAGGTGAAATATGGTAATCGTTACAGGCGGTGCGGGATTTATCGGAAGTGTGCTTGTTTATTCGTTAAATCAACGTGGTTACGATGATATTATTATTGTCGATAGATTAGGCGAAGGCGAAAAGTGGAAAAACCTAAACGGATTAAAATATGCCGATGTAATTCACAAAGATGATTTTTACGAAATGGTAATTGAAGACCAATTACCAAGCGATGTCGAAACAATCTTTCATTTGGGAGCGTGTTCCTCAACAACAGAAACGGATGCTGATTATTTATTATTTAACAATTACGTTTATTCGGTTGAGCTTGCCAAGTATTCCGTCGATAACGGAATTCGTTTTATTTATGCCTCATCCGCTGCAACGTACGGCAATGGCGAAAATGGTTACGATGACAACGAAGACAAAATAGAAAAATTGCGTCCGCTGAATATGTACGGTTATTCGAAACAAATGTTCGATTTGTGGACAAAACGTAACGGCTTGTTAAATGAAATTGTTGGGCTAAAATATTTCAACGTTTACGGACCAAACGAATATCACAAAGGCGATATGATGAGCGTTGTTCGTAAAGCGTTTTTCCAAATCGAAAAAGAAGGGAAGATGAAGCTTTTCAAATCGTATAAAAAAGAATATTCCGACGGCGGACAAATGCGAGATTTTATTTACGTAAAGGATGCGGTTGAAATGACGATATTTTTTATGGAAAACAAAGATGCAAGCGGAATTTTTAACATCGGCACCGGCGAAGCGAGAACGTGGAACGATTTGGCTAATGCTTTATTTTCAGCACTTGGAAAAGAACCGAATATCGAATACATTGAAATGCCGGAAGAATTGAAAAATAAATACCAATATTTTACTCAAGCAAACATTACCAAAATACGCAATGCCGGTTACGATAAACCGATTTCC
>CAYZGB010000021.1:4973-22350 GCA_964477915.1 uncultured Melioribacter sp.
TTTTGTGCTAAAAATTATTGTTTATTAAAAACAAATACGCATCGTAATTGTGGTGAAGAAGCATATCTTTGGTGTTTTTCGGGAATTTCTTGTAATAATTTTTATCGGGATAAAGAACGGTTTGATTGCCTGTTCTTACATAATCGAATGAATGAAAATAGTTTTCGGGAGGCGTGTAACCTTTAATGTATTTTTGAATTTGCTCTTCTAATTTTTTACCAAGATAATCTTCAAATCTTTCTTCAGCATCTTCCGGTGGATTTTTTATTCTATTGTAAAGGTATTTTGCAATTAATCTTTTCGGAAAATTTAATTTATCTATTTCTTTATCTAAATTCGAAAACGGATTTGATGAATTTAAATCCCGTAATGTTTGAATTGTAATGGGAACTTCCGGGACCCAATCGGCAGCACTTACAACGGTGCAACTCCACCCGCCTTTTGTAATTGTTTCGTAATAGTAAGCAAATCTAATATTGCCCGGTTTTGGTGGAGCACTGCAATATGTTTTGAATCTTATATCTTGTGGAAGTTTTCCATTTTTCTGCAAACTGTAAAGATACGCTGTAAGAAGATAGCTAATTGCTCCACCTTGGCTGTGACCAATGATAAAAAAATTCTTAATTCCAGTTTTGTACAACGAATCAATTTTAGGAACAATTTCGCGGGATAAAAATGCAGTGCTGATTAACCAACCAACGTGTACAGCTGCATTTGTATCCGGTGCGAGTTCGTATTTAAAAATGAATTTATCGGATAATTTCAATTTCCCTTTCGCCGGAACCATTGCAGCATAAAAATTAGATAAGGCACTCTCGGTTTTTCGAATAGTTCCTCTTACGCTAATTACGGCAATTGGTTGCTTTTTGTTAATCCACAATTGCCATAAATTAGCCAAGCCTATTTCTTTCGACTGATAAACAAGCTTGTAATTTTCGGGTAAAGGAAATTTTGAATAGTATTTTTTTAGATTAGTTGTTCGTATTGAAATAAGAAGAAGTTCTTTGTATTCATTTTTATTAAAGTAAGGTTTTAATAATTGTTGTGG
This sequence comes from uncultured Melioribacter sp., assembly GCA_964477915.1. Lineage (GTDB taxonomy): Bacteria > Bacteroidota > Ignavibacteria > Ignavibacteriales > Melioribacteraceae > WGAL01. The sequence goes on from CAYZGB010000021.1 coordinate 6,022, forward strand.
GTTGTGAGAATTTTTACAAGAAAGAAGTGAGAAGATTAGAAGAAATGTTAAACCGATTGATTTGAATTTTTTATTTATCATTTTAGATTAAAAAAGAAAATGGGGTTGAAAACTCAACCCCAAGATAACAAAAATAAGTTTATTATAATTCTTCAACGTGTTTCGAAAGATATTCTGCAACTCCGTCAATAGAAGCTTTCATACCTTCTTTTCCTTCTTCCCAACCAGCAGGGCAAACTTCGCCGTGTTTTTGGAAATAAGAAAGAGCATCAACCATACGTAGCATTTCGTCAATGTTTCTTCCGAGTGGTAAATCGTTAATTACTGCGTGACGAACAACGCCTTCTTCGTCAATGAGGAAAGATGCACGTAAAGCAACTTCACCGTCGATTGTTGTAAAGCCTTCTTCATCGTCTGTTTGAACATAAGCATCTTTAGCGTTGGTCAAAACATCATATTTGCGTGCGATTGATTTGTCAATATCAGCAATAATCGGATATTGTACATTACCGATACCGCCTTTATCTTCCGGAGTATTTTTCCAAGCCCAGTGACTGAACTGCGAATCGGTTGAACAACCGAGCACTTGAACGCCTCTGCTTTCAAATTCTTTTAAACGATGATTAAAAGCAATAATTTCAGTCGGACAAACAAATGTAAAATCCATTGGGTAGAAGAAAAGAACAACTTTTTTGCCTTTGTAATCGGAAAGGCTAATTTCTTTAAATTCATTATCAGGCATAATTGCTGTTGCCTTAAAATCGGGGGCTTTTTTTGTTACTAACATTATATCTCCTTTTATTTTTTAATTTATTATTTGGATAACCTAAATTTAAGATAAATTATCTTATTTCAAAAGAATTTTATGATTTGATTTCAATTTCCAATAATAACTAATGAAACTAATAGAAAGAGACTTCGTAATCGATAAATTTTTTGTTTTCGTAAATAAATTTGGCACTAAAGAATTTATCTTCAAATAGCCAAGGAATAAATATTTTATCACCTTCCCAAAGATTAAGTTCAAGAAGTTTATCGTCAGAAATCCATTCCAATTTCCCTTCGGGTGAGTTGATTAATTCTCCTTCAAATTTATCAACAATAAAAAGAAAAACGTACCAATCATTTTTGCCATCAAATTTAGGGAAAGAAATAAAGCCTTTCATTTTAAGTGACTTGGCAATTAAGCCACTTTCTTCTTTAAGCTCACGTTTTGCACATTCTTCCGGTGATTCCCCTTTTTCAAATTTCCCGCCAAGACCATTCCATTTCCCTTCGTGAAAATCGTTTTCTTTTTTGTTACGGTAAAGCATTAACGTTTTTCCATTTTGCTTTACGTAAATTAACGTTGCTAATATTGTACTCATTGAATTAATTTATCTGTTTTTTATACCAAAGTTAATGCTTGGCAAATTAGCATACAATAAAATCTGCTGTACATTCAGTCGGAAACTTTTGTGAGCGGATTTATAGTTCTTAATTTCTCTGACCAGAACCTTCTCTTTACTGAAAAAAATATAGCAGAATGACTGCTTTTAAGATTTCTCATTCCGATTGCTCTGGGTCCGAAATGAAAAGTTATTTCCAATTCTTGTCTTAACCTCAACCTGTAAAAATAATTCTATATAAGAATTTTATTCAGCCTTTTTTCCCGACTCTGTGGATTTCTTCAACTCCGGCTTGTAATAGAAAATCGTATTAAGAATTTTCTTTTCCAGACTTTTTTCGAAAATCGGATAACTGTATTTGTATTCGGGAATGTTCGTCTTTACCGAATAATCGAACTTTTTAATTAAATCGCCTTTTACGTTGTAATACTCAATTAGCAAAATTCCGTAACGGTTTATTTTCGGATTGAAAATGTATTTTGTTTTCGATTTGTAAATCTTCTCTTTTATAGATTCAATATTCAATGGGGGAATGTGTGTTTGCATAATCCAAACATAAATATCATCGCCTTTCTGCACAATGCTTGCTTTATCGAGATAAACCGTAAGGTCTTCCGCTCCTAAAATTTTTACGTACTGTTCTTTCTTTTTTCCGAATGTAACAATCGCAATTAATAAAATCGAAAGAATAAAATATCTCATCATTTTATTTTCTCTCCCGTTTTTTTCTTTTTGGTTTTTCCTTTTTAACTTTTTTACCTTTTGTTCTTTTAACCTTCCTGGTTTTATTTTTATCTTTTTCAGGTTCTTCGTCATATAAAACAAAATCAATTTCTTTTCGTTCCGTATCAACTCTAATTACTTGAACATTTACCTTGTCACCAAGCCGAAAAACTTTTCCAGTTCTTGTGCCTACAAGCGAATACTGGCGTTCGTTAAATTCGTAATAATCGTTTTCCATATCGCGTAATTTTATTAAGCCTTCCGCAAGATTTTCAGTTAATTCCACAAACATTCCGAAATTCGTAACGCCTGAAATTACCGCAGGGAAAACATCGCCAATATGCTTTTGCATAAATTCCACTTGCTTTATTTTAACAGACTCGCGCTCGGCATTTGTTGCGTTTCGTTCTTGTTCCGATGAATGTTTACAAATATCATCCAACTCGCGCAATGTGTAATTTATCTTCTTTTTGTTTGCGTAAGAAAAAATCAAATCGTGAACAACCAAATCGGGGAAGCGTCTGATTGGTGAAGTAAAATGCGTGTAATATTTGAACGCCAAGCCGTAATGCCCGATATTTTGCGTCGAATATTCCGCTTTTGCCATCGAACGAATTGCTACGCTGTTAATTAATGCTTCCTCTTCCGTTCCTTTCACTTGTTCAAGAATTTGCTGAAATTGTTTTGCCGTATTGGGGGAATTGGGATCGAAATTATATCCGAGCGATTTAACGAATTTTCCGAACTCGATTAATTTTTCTCTTTCCGGAAAATCGTGAATACGGTAAACAAACGGATTTTCTTTCTTCTTGTCCTTGTTTACGTATGTTGCAATCAATCGGTTTGCAAGCAACATAAATTCTTCAACCAAATGATGAGTTTCCAAATCTTTCTTAACCCTAATATTTATAGGGTAACCGTCATCATTAAGTTCAAATTCAACTTCGGGTGTGTGAAAATTAATACTTCCCTTTCTGTATCTGTTGTTTCGCAAGTGACTCGAAAGCGAATAAAGACGAAATAGTTCGTCGTAATATTTCCCTTTCTTCTCATCGAGAATTTTTTGTGCTTCTTCGTAAGTAAAACGCTTGTTGCTATTAATTACGGTTTTCGCTATTTGATATTTAATTACTTTAGCACGTGGTGTTAATTCTGCAATTACGGAAAAAGTTAATCTGTCTTCATTCGGCACAAGCGAACAAACTTTATTCGATAATTTTTCGGGAAGCATCGGAACAACTCGCCCAACAAAATAAACACTTGTAGCACGTTTTTTTGCCTCTTCGTAAATCGGTTCGCCTTTTTTTACATAATGACTAACATCCGCAATGTGAATACCTACTTCGTAATTTCCGTTCTTCAATTTTCGAACGGAAAGTGCGTCGTCAAAATCTTTTGCATCTTTCGGGTCAATTGTAAAAGTAACTACATTGCGATAATTAACTCTTTTGCTAATTTCATCTTTATCGATTTTAATCGGGATTTTCTTTGTTGCGGAAATTACGTTTTTAGGAAAAACCGGCGAAAAACCGTTTTCAATTGCCAAGCTTGCAATTTCCACATCGTAAGTTCCGGATTTCCCCAAAACCGTTTGAATTACTCCGAAAGGCAATATTTGCGGGTGTTCCCATTCGATGTTCGTAACTATCACTTTATCGTTTGGCTTTGCACCGTTTAACGCTTTTTTATTAATGTGAATTACAACATTTATTTTCGGGTCGTCCGGTTCAACAAAATAAAAGGCTTTCTTTTTTCGTAAAGTTCCGGTAATTTCCGTTCGCCCTCGTTCAAGAACTTCGGTTATTTCACCTTCGTATCTTTTTGTGCGTTTGCTGTATGCAAGCAGTTCAACTCGCACCAAGTCGCCGTCAATTGCCGTTCCCGAATTTTTTTCACTGATAAAAATGCCTCTAATTCCAGGGTGCTCTGTTGTAACAAAGCCATAATTCCCTTCCGGAACAAATCTGTAAATACCCGTTATTTCTTGTGCTACTTGTTTTAACAATCTGTATTTTTTCCCGACTTTTTCGAGAAAAGCTTCCTCAACAAGTTTATGTAAAATCGATTTCAGTTGATGAAATTCGTATTCGTCCAAATAAAGTTTTTCCGCTATTGATTTAGGTTTAAAAGAAGCATTTGGATTTCTTCTGAAAAACGCTTTAACTCTTTCTTTCATTTAATCACTTATTTTATTATTAAAAAATTAATTTAATCATTTCAAAACGAAACGCGGTATTTAATACCGATTTCATCTGTCATCTGTTTGTTACTTACGTAACCAGTAATCGGCTCACGGCGTTCAACACGCAACGAAAGATTTTTGTTAAAGAAATATTCCATCTTCCACGTTGCTTGAGCAATATCCTGAAAAACGCTTTGGCTTCCGCCGAACGAATAATAAAATCTACCGAGGCGACCTTTAAGCATTATTTTTGTTTTTGATTGAGTTTTGCTAATATCAACGTCGTTAATTAAATCGCCAAAAGTTGAATTAAGAAAAACGCCCATTACAGTTCCCAGCATTGCCGTTGCCGATGAAGTTAGTTCGTTCGAAAATTTGTATTGTTCACTTGAAGTTAAATCGTTATTGAATTTACCAAACAAAATAAAAGTCATTGCGTCGGAAGCATCGAGTTTAGGATCGGGAACGTCATTATCAATATTTTTCTTACCAACATAAACAGCAACTTTCGATTTATCCTTCGATAAATTTTCACCGAGATTTTTCAACAATCCCTGCAATTTAATTTTGACTGCAACATTTTCCTCTTCAATTCCGTTACTCGAAACACTCTGTCTGTAATGAACACCTTTGTAAATTGCAGTAATATCGAGGTAAGGATTTAAAATTTCCCGCTCAAATCTGATTTTTCCGGTTGCCTCAAAAGTCCGGAAAAAATCGAGCCTCGAACCCGGAAGCAAAGTAAATTCGCCTTGTGTAATGCTTTGTCCGTTTTCGGAAGAAATTCGAATTGAACCGGTTGTAATTGCACGCAATTTTTGATTTGCAACTTTCGAAAAAATAAAATTAAGCGTAGCCCGGTTTTCAATTTCAAAAGTTAAATCGTAATCAAAAAAACTATTCTTCTTCTTTTCGTTTTCGTTACCGTTTTCAATTTGTGAGGACAAATATTTTTTCAAGAGTTCTTGTGCTTTGTTCGAAACAATCTGCGTAGAATCCACAACATATTGATATTCAATATTCGCTATTTCAATCTCCGATGAACTTTTAGCTGAGGAAATTGTAATATCGGCATCTTCAATATTCATTTTACCGGTTAGTTTTGCCCTGTTGTTGGAAATATCCAATTTCCATTTTCCTAATGTTTTTACGAAGAGATTTCCGTAAAAATACGGATTAACAAATTTTGTTTTATCGGAAAGCAAGCCCAAACCCCCGTGAATATTGAGGTTTACGGAAGAGAGATCGAAATTATCAATCGACGCACTTCCGTCAATATCCACACGTCCCTTAAAACCGGTGCTCGGATCATTAGCTAGGTAAAAATTTTCGAACGCAATCTCATTTTTCTTAAACAAAATTTTTCCTTCCGCTAGGTAATCTAAACCATTTGCTGTTACATAAAACTTACCTCCGTTTAACTCCGCAAAACCGTTTAACACAGGATGCTCCAACGAGCCGGTTAAATTAACATCGGCATTCAAATTCCCGTGAATATGTTGAACATCTTCGGTTAGTGGCGCTAACACGGCTAAATTAAAACCTTTCGAATACATATGAAGATTAACATTTTCGGTAACTTGCGGTTCGCTAAACAAACTTTTATTTAAGTATCCGTTAATGGAAAAGACAAGTTCTTTTTTTGCGTCGCTCTCGTCAAGCATTTTAAGATCCATTTCGGTTCGGGAATTATTGTATTTCGATTTTAGATAAACATTCCCAAACACAGCTTTGCCATACGAAAAATTATTACAAACAATTCCGGAAGTAATTTGAGGCGAAGTGATTTTCCCTTTTAGATTTAGTTTTCCATTAAGCACGCCGTCAAAAATATCTTCCTTTGCAAAAAGCATCTTTTCTAATTTTGCAAGATGTAAATTATTAACCACAAGATTTAAATCGGAATTTTTATCTGATGTTGTAAATAAATCGCCGGATAAATCGATATTTGCACTATCGGATTTCAAATTAAACCTCTTGAATGAAATATCGCCATTGTTAAAAACTACTTTTGCCGATGTTGTATTTTCCAGAAAAACATTATTCATTCCTACCTTAAGAAAATCAATGCTTAAACTATCTGCCAATTTCGAAACTACAATATCACCGGAAGAAGTAAATGTGAATAGAGAATCCATTGTTCCGCTTAAACTGAAAAGCAATTTTTTATCGTGAATTGAAAACGACGTTTCGAAATCGGTAAATTCACTTCCGGCAATTACTTTATTTCCACTAATGGATGTAATAAAATCGAGACTATCGATTGAATTTGTTTTATTCGAATTTCTAATATTTGCCTTAATGTTTGCATTATCGACGTAAATCAAATCCTTGTTTTTATTGATGTAAATGAAATTCGAGATAAACGAATTATTATCGAATAGGAATTTATCTTTCGTATTTGTTATGCTACCGAACGAATAGCCGGCAATGCTGAACGCCTTTGAGTTAAGTAACTTCGCCCAAAAATCGGATGAGTTGAAAATAATATTGTAATGAATATTAACATTGTTTTTCGGAATATCCGGGAATTTATTCTCATCATTGGCACCACTAATTTTGGCTACAATATTTTGATTCAAAATTCCCAGGAGCCTTTCGGCTTGTGTTGATAAAATGCCGGGCAATTGTTCGTAATCGTAATTGCCAGTAATTTCGGCATCGGCAAGTGCGGATTTCAACTCAATATGCTTTTGTGTAGAATCCCGCCAAATTGAAAAACTAAAATCCGTTCCGCTTAATGCTTTACTTCCTTTGAAAACAGTCGAATCAAATTCAATATTGGCTTCGCCGAAAATATCTTTTTTACCGATATTCGAAACATTGAAATTGTAAACGAAATTCAAATCGGACGAATATTGCAGATCATCTAACACATAAGCCAAATCAAGATTTTTACATTTCCCCGATAAATTAATATGATGAACCGAAGAATCGGCAATTAAATTTCCGCGTGCAGTTACTAATGCTTTGTTCATTCTACCGTAAAAATTCAAATTAACAAGTCCGCTGTCGCTTTCGGAATTTAGCGAAAGATTTGAAATTCGTTTGCCGTCGAAAATAGAATTGCGAATTTTCAAATCAATATGATTTTTCATTGTCGGCAAACTGAAACCACGACCTTTTATTTTTGCCTTCAAATTCAATTTGGAAGGAAGTGAAACAATCGGAAGCAAATCAAGACTTTTCGTTGTAATATCGTAATTATAAGCGATTTCGTCTTTCGTCATATCCATAAACGCTTTTACGTGAAGTGAACTTGTGTCTATTTTTGCATTAATTTCGGAATTGAATTTTAGCGGTTCGCCTTTGTATCTTAAATCAACTTTATCAACCACAAGATTATTAAACTTCGGTAAATCCAATCCGGCAAGCAAGTTGGTAACATCATCGTAATTGATTTTCCCATTAATATTTGCTTCAATAAATAAATGTTCCGCATTTTCGAGGTTAAGCAATTTCCCTTTTAATTTTAATTCGGTTTCATTTACCAACAAATCAAGTTTTTTAATATTCATCGAGCCGTATTTCCCGTCAACAGAAAGCGTGCCTTTTACATCTCCGTTAAGAAAATCGAGCGAAGGAAGGAATGTATTCAAATCGTAAAAATTGAAATTATTTATTTCGAGGTTAGCAACAACGGGTAAGTTCTTTTTTAATTCGGGATTATTCAGCAAGGAAAAATTATTCATCTTTGCCGAAAATTTAATATCGGTTAAATCGGTTGTTAAGGTAAGATTTTTTACTTCGGTAAAATTATTATTAAGGAAAATATTTGCAGATAAATTTTTGAGTTTGAAATATTGAAGATTATCATCAAACGAAATGTTTTTCAAATCGAGGTAAAAATCATTTTTGGCAAGATTTATTATTGCCGCTAAATTAACATTAAGATTTTTTAATTGAATATCATTGTAATTTATATGACGATAAACCGAATCGGAAGCAAGATGAAGAAAATCTTTGTAAACAAAAGAACCGTTCGAAATTTTAAGTTCATTGATTTGAATTTTAAAACGAAAATTCCCACTCTTATCTTCCTCTTGTTTTTCAATAGTTTCGTTAATTGAAGAATCTTTCTCCGTCTTATTTTCTAATAAATCAACGAGTGAAAATTTATTCTTTTTGTATTCTTTTATTTCAATAATCGGACTATCTAATTCAAATTTTCTTACCAATATTTTCCGTTCAATCAATGGAATAAGAGAGACGGAAAGAGAAATTCTATTTGCGGAAAAAACGGTATCAGCGTCTTCAATTACACCGACATCTTTTAATTCAAGTGAGGTTAGAATAGTTCCGTTCAGTTCATTCAAATAAAATTTACCGTTTATTTCATTGTTAACGGCACTAACAATTTCATCTCGAAGATATTCGCGAAAAGTGGAAGTTTGCATTGCCCCGATTGCTAATAAAATAACTACAACTGCAAAAATTAAAATCCCAACAAAAACATCAACGGCAATGTGAAATAGAGAACGCCGGAATTTACGTTTTCCTTTTCCCTCTTTATTTTCAGTATTTCCCTTTGCTTCGCTCATCAACAGCCGTTATTTTTTAGTATTTTACCAATTATGTTTGACGTTGATTGTTTGTAAACAAATTCTATTCTTTTAATTTCTCCGCCGTTTGCCAAAACAATATCGCGACCAATAATCTTATCTTCGTCCCAATCCGCACCTTTTACAAGATAATCGGGAACAATCGTTTTGATTATTTCATACGGCGTGTCTTCTTCAAAAACCGTAACAAAATCAACCGGTTTGAGATTAGCAATTACGAAAGCCCTTTCCTCAAAAGGCACAATCGGCCTTGTTTCGCCTTTTATTCTTGAAATCGAAGAATCGCTATTTAGTGCAACAACCAAAACATCGCCGGTTTCTTTTGCTTTGCGTAAATAGTCCACGTGCCCAGCGTGCAGCAAATCGAAACAGCCGTTTGTAAAAACAATTTTTTTTCCTTTGCTTTTAAGTTCTTCAATTTTCGATTTAAGTATTTCCCAATCCGTAATTATGTTTTCCATCTCATTTCCCGTTTATCTGTGAAGATGATTTTCAACTTCTGCAAAAAGTTCATCGGCATCGATAGGAACAATTCCAACTTCCTCACAAACAATTCCTCCTGCAAAATTAGCAAGATAAGCCGCTTCGTTCATTTCGGCACCGGCGGTAATTGAAGCGGTAAGCGTAGCTATTACAGTATCGCCCGCACCGGAAACATCGGCAACTTTTCTTGCTTTTGTCGGGATTTTCATAAAGTTCTCTTTCCCATTTTCGAAAAGAGCAATTCCTTCTTCGCTTAACGTAAGCAAAACGTATTTTGCGTTGAGCTTCGAAAGTAACTTATGTCCGGCTTCGTTCAACTCGTTTTCATCGGTAATTCGCATACCGAGTGCAGTTGAAGTCTCGTGTTTATTGGGTTTGAAGACCGTTACATTTTTATACTCAAAAAAGTTAAGAAACTTCGGGTCAACCGTTACGGGAACGCCATTTTCATTTGCCAAAGAAATTATTCCGTTAATCAAATCTTTTGTTAAAATTCCTTTGTTGTAGTCTTGTAAAATAACTGCACTTGCTTCGTTAATTTTTGTTTTAATAAACTCAAGAATTCTGTTTTCTGTTTCCATCGAAATTTCTTCTTTTGTCTCTTTGTCGATTCTCACAACGTGTTGTTTGTCCGCAATTACTCTTATTTTTGTTGTCGTTGGGCGTTTGTCGTCCGTAATAATTCCTACGTCTTCAATGTTTTCTTTTCTTAAAAGCGATTTAAAAATTTCGCCGTATTCGTCATCCCCAATAATTCCAATAGGAAGAGGCTTTGCCTTTAAATGAATTAAATTATTCGCAACGTTTGCAGCACCGCCGAATCTGTAAAACTCTCTATCAAGCTCAACAACTGGCACGGGTGCTTCGGGCGAAATTCTTCCGACCGAACCCCAAAAATAACCGTCGAGCATCATATCACCAACAACAAGAATTGTTTTGTTTTCAATACCTTTTTTAATCGCTTGTAATTTTTCTTTCGAAATCATTTTATCTCCAATTCAACAATTTGTTCGTAATTGTAACTTTTACCAATCCGTTATCGGTAGCAACCCAAAGATTTTTTCCGTCAAACAACATTGCATTAATTTTTTCGGATAAGCTCTCATCAGCAATTTGAAATACTTTGCCCGTAACACGATTAATTACCGCAATTCCTCTTCCGAATTCCTTTTTTGAATTTAATCCGAATTGATAAACACCAACAAAAATATAATTTCCAATTCTCGTAAGTGCCGAAATTCCGTTTGCAGGCAAGCCGTTGTTTTTATCGTAGCGAATCCACTCGATTGCATTATCGTATCGATATAAACCGCCGTTGTTGTAGTTGGGATTTTCTTTCGAATAATATTCGTCGCAGCCAATCCAAACGTAATTTCGTTCGAACAAAAGAGAAGAAACCGAAATTTTATCACCTGCACCGGGGAAGTAATTTAATCGCTTATTAAAAAAAACACGATTTTCGGGCGATGTAAAATCACCGCTTAAATCAATGCGAAACAAACCGGCTTCGGTTCCAACCCAAAGCAAGTTGTTTTCGTAATCAATTTTCAAAGAAGTAACCGAGTTGGTTTTGTTTTCACCTCGTATTGTTAAATCAATATCTTTAAATCTCCTTTTACGAATATCGAATTTCGTCAAATACTGAAATCGCCCAATCCAAAAAATATTATTTGTTTTGTCGAGCTCGATTGTTCGAATGTAATTACTCAATTGCCCGCCTTGTCCGAACTTCCGTTTAATCCAGCGTCGTCTTCGTTTATCGTAAATAAACAAGCCGTCAATCGAACCGGCAAGCACGTATTTTTTACCCGATTTTATTGCATAAAACAAATCGTTGGAAACTTTCCCGTTCTTTGTAGAAAAATTTCTGAATCGATTTTCCTTCGGATAAAAAAGATAAATTCCGTTACCTTCGGTTGCAATCCAGATTTTCCCTTCATCGAGCGATAAATCCTTAACTTTTATCCCTTCAAGATAAACCGGGAAAGAATCTTGCTTTTGCGGGAAGTAAGTAACGGAAAGAAAAATTAGCAATATTAAAATCGAACCCTTTTTCATCAGCCGGTTTACGCTCCGTTCTTTTTATGCTTTACATTAAGCGAGTCCGTTTTAGTTTGAAGTGAGTCGCTCTTTCCCCCTTTATCTTTCAGTAGTTTCGAAGCTTTCGTTTTAATCTCATTCTTTATTTTTGCAGCGACCGAATCTTCTTTTGCTTTTTGTGCTTCGGCTATTTTTTTCTTTTCTTCTTCATAAATTTTTACCTTTTTATTTACCGCTCGGAAATATTCGGTTGCTCTAAATTTTTCCGTTACCTTTTTGTAATAAGCATAAGCAGAATCGGGAATATTCTTAACGTTTTCGTAAATCCAACCGATTGTGTAAAGAGATTTTGCGGCATACGGCGAACTTGGATAGCTGGTGTAAATTCCAAGCAATTTTACTTTTGCGGAATCGTATTTCTCCTCTTCAAGCAATTCTTCCGCAAGCAAATATTCTTTTTCCGCGGGGTCGTTTTTTGTTTCGTGTTTTGCCAATCCTAATTTCAGTGCAGCTGCTTCGGCAAGCGGGCTATCGGGATATTTGTTATAAACAATTAAATAAAGGCTATCGCTTTTTGTAGTATCGCCAACTACTCTATAATATGCGGCAAGATTAAAATATGCATTCGCATCAAATCGTGTTGAATCGAAGTCGTTAATAATTTTCTGATAATAAATTTTTGCCGAATCCAAAACTTCCAAATCCGAGAAGAACAGATTACCTTTATTCAAGTAAATTTCTGCAAGTGTGTTTTTTAACGAATCGGCAGAGATTTTCGGTCTTTCAGGTTTTTTCTTTTTCTTTGCTTCTTCACGTTCTTTTTTCTTTTGCAGTGCAATACGTTCTTCAATGGTTAAGTTCTGCAATAATTCAGAGTCCTTTTCGCTTTTCCTTTGACCGCGTTGCCTTTCGCTAATAGCATCCGTCGTATCGGCTTTCTGCATTGAATCGATTTTGTTTAGCTCGCTCGAATTTAAGAGTAAAAACTCTTCGTATGCAATAGAATCACGGACAAACGCCTCGGGATTGGTAGCATACAAATATTGCTTTTCAAACTTTTTCTGCTTTATACTTTCCTTAAAATAATTGTCAAGAATCTTTGCTCTGTTTCGTGCTTCAATTTTAATTTTCTCATCCGCTTTCGATTTTCTTACCGCATCGTAATAAACGTAAGCACTATCGTAATCGCCGTAAATTTTATCCATTATTGTTCCAAGCATAAAACTCGCTTCGCCCGCAGTGGGATTTTTTGCGTAAACGGAATCAACAAGCGAAAACTCCTGAAACGCATCGGAAAGATTTCCCATATCAAAATAGACTTTCCCGAGTGCAACTTCGATTTCGTCCTTGTAATTATTGAATTTATCTTCCGATTTCAAATCAAGCAACAATTCAAGACTTTTATCGTAATTTCCCAATTCACGTTGCATTGTTGCAAATTCAAGTTTACTGCGGAACTCGGTTTCAAAATCAGGCTCGTAATCCAATACTTTGGCAAACCAAATTGCGGCGTTCTTAAAATCTTTTTGCTTTTTGTAAAGTTTACCGATATTGTAAGCAAGCTCGGCTTTTAGTTCTTCATTTTCAGTTAATTCAAAAAGGTCTTTCGCCTTTTTTATTGCCTCTTCGTCATCTTCTCTGTAAATATGAAAAGCAATTTCCGCAACGTAAGCTTCGTCCCGTAATTCCGGTTCATCAGCTTCTCCGGCTTTTTTTTCGACTAAGTGAAGCGTTTTCAAACCTTCGTCAAATTTACGTAAGTGTAGTTCTGTTTTCCCGAGCCATAAAAGATTTTCAAGATAAAATTCGGAATTTTTCTTTGTTGCCAGTTCTTTGAATTTCCTTTCAGCTTTCGGGAATTTCTGTTGATAATAAAAAACCTTTCCCAAAATCAAAAGCGATTCGTCAACATATTTGGAATTGGGATGATGTTGTAAAATATCGGAAAGATTTTTAATTACTTCCTTAAACGGTTTGTTTGTAGATGAAGGAATTCTTTTTTGCTTAAAAACAAATTTATCGGGCTTTGATTTTTGAATTATCTCCAAGCCTTCATTAAAAGCCCTTTGAGCATTGTAAAAAGTATTGAAATAAGTAATGAAATTTTCCCACGCACTACACGCAGTAAAGAAAAGAAGTAAAAGCACCGCTCCTTTTTTCAATCGGGTAAAACTCATAATGCGGATTCACCGGATTCTTCCGTTCTAATTCGTATCGCTTCTTCAATTGGGGAAATAAATATTTTGCCATCGCCAACATCACCGGTTTTGGCAATATCGATTATCGTATCGACAACTAAATCAACCTTTTCGTCCGGAACAACAATTTCCAATTTCATCTTCGGAATAAATTCAATCTGATATTCGCTACCTCTGTAAGTTTCGGTATGCCCTTTTTGTCTTCCGTAACCACGCACTTCGGTAATTGTCATTCCGCGAATGCCTTCTTCCAAAAGGGCATCTTTTACTTCGTCAAGTTTGAACGGTCTTATTATTGCTTCAATTTTTTTCATAACTTACTCACGCATTTTTGCCGTGACAATGTTTGTATTTCTTTCCGCTTCCGCACCAACAAGGATCGTTTCTACCGATTTTCTTTTCAACGCGAACAACCGGTTGGGGTTTACCTCGCTGTGCACCGGCATCTCCTTGTGCCGCTTGCGAAGGAATTGAACTTCTAATTCCCATATTTGTTGCACTATCTTTTTTAACCGTAATTCCACGAGCGGGTTTCTTTCTTCTACGTTGAATTTCTTCCGGTTCTTGCGGGAATAATTTAAAGCTCATTTCCAACGTTTGATTTCTAATATCTTCGAGCAATTGCATAAACATTTCGAAGGCTTCTTTCTTGTATTCTAAAAGCGGGTCTTTTTGCCCGTAAGCACGCAAGCCAATACCTTCTTTCAAATCGTCCATTTCGCGAAGATGTTCTTTCCACTTTTCGTCAATTACACTTAAAATTGCGAAACGCTCAATTCTTGCCATTAGTTCGCCACCGAGAATTTCTTCTTTTTCCTTGTAAAAATCGGTAGCTGTTTGAATTATTTTTTCCTTAACACCTTCGCGTCCGAGCGTTTCCATTTCTTCCGGTGTAAATTTAACATCAATTAAAAGATGTTTTTGCAACGCATCGCGAATAGCTTCTGTTTCGAAATTTTCGTAATGTTTTTCGAGTAAATCATCAACATATTCTTCAAGATAATCGAAAATCTGATCACGCATTCTTTCGCCTTCGAGTGCTTTACGGCGTAATGTGTAAATTACTTCGCGTTGCTGATTCATCACATCGTCATATTCAAGCAAACGTTTACGTATTGCAAAATTGTTTTCCTCAACTTTCTTCTGTGCACGCTCAACGGATTTTGTAATCATCGAATGCTCAATCGCTTCGCCTTCTTCCAAACCGAGTTTGCTCATTACGTTTGTAATTCTATCACTTCCGAAAAGACGCATTAAGTCGTCTTCGAGCGAAATGTAAAATTTGGAATTTCCCGGATCGCCTTGCCTTCCAGAACGTCCACGCAACTGCCTATCAATTCTACGCGATTCGTGTCTTTCCGTTCCGATAATGTAAAGCCCGCCTTTTTCTTTCACGCCAGGACCGAGTTTAATATCGGTTCCGCGTCCAGCCATATTCGTAGCAATTGTAACCGCTCCGGGTTGTCCGGCGTGTGCTACAATTTCCGCTTCACGCTGATGTTGTTTAGCATTTAACACATTGTGCTTGATGCCTTGGCGTTTCAACATTCTGCTCAATGTTTCGGAAACTTCAACGCTTGTTGTCCCAACCAAAACTGGACGTCCTTCTTTTTGAAGTTCTTTTATTTTCTCGATAACTGCTGCGTATTTCTCACGTTTGGTGCGGTAAATTGCGTCGTCTTCGTCAATTCGTGCAACAGGTTTGTTAGTAGGAATAACTACAACTTCGAGCTTGTAAATTTCCCAAAATTCCGATTCCTCGGTTTCCGCAGTTCCCGTCATTCCCGCAAGTTTTTTGTATAGACGGAAGTAATTCTGTAGCGTAATTGTTGCAAGCGTTTGCGTATCGCGTTCAACCTTTACGTTTTCTTTCGCTTCTATTGCTTGATGTAATCCGTCGGAATATCTTCTGCCGGGAAGCACACGTCCGGTAAATTCATCAACAATTGCAATTTTACCTTCTTCGGTAATTACGTATTCAACATCTTTTTCGAACAAAGTGTAAGCACGCAACAATTGATTGATTGTGTGAATTGTATCGCTTCGTTCGCTGTAAAGTTTGTAAAGAGCATCTTTCTTTTTCTTTTTATCTTTTTCGGAAAGACTTTCGTCGTTTTCTATTTTGCTAATTTCCGTTCCCAAATCGGGCAGCACAAAGAAATCCTTACCTTCCGACGAACCCGAAGCAAGTTCTTCCCTACCTTTTTCGGTTAAATCGATTGTGTGATTTTTTTCGTCAATTGCAAAATAAAGTTCGTCATCAATAATGTGCATATACTTGCCGTTTTCCCGCAAGTATTCCAACTCGGTTTGTTGAAGTAATTTTTTGTATTCGGGTTCGGCAAGAAGTTTTGCCAATTTTTTGTTACGTGGAAAACCTCTGTAAGCACGCAAAAGCAAAACGCCCGCTTCTTTTTTATCTTTTGAATCACTGCTTTGTAAAAGTTTTTCCGCTTCGGCAACGATGCTTGCCACAAACCTTGCTTGTTTATTTACAAGACGTTCAACACGAGGCTTCATATCGTAAAATTTGTGGTCGTCGGATTCGACGGGACCCGAAATAATAAGTGGCGTTCGAGCCTCGTCAATCAAAACGGAATCGACCTCGTCAACAATGGCGTAATTGTGTCCGCGTTGCACACAATTTTCTTTCGAAATAGCCATATTGTCGCGTAGATAATCGAAACCGAATTCGTTATTTGTTCCGTAAGTAATATCGCAAGCGTATTCTTTTTTGCGTTGTTCGGGCGACA
>CAYZGB010000022.1:0-3707 GCA_964477915.1 uncultured Melioribacter sp.
AAGGTTATTTCGAAATAGCCGACGGTGGTACGCTTTTCCTTGATGAAATTGCAGAAATGCCTCTTACTACGCAAGTAAAATTTTTACGTGTACTCGAAACAAAAGAATTTATTCCCATTGGTGCCGAGAAAGTAAAAAAAACAGATGTGCGAATAATTGCTGCTGCAAATAAAGATCTCGCTGAGGAAGTCCGCGAAAAAAGGTTTAGAAACGATTTGTATTTTAGATTAAAGGCTGTAATGCTTTACATTCCACCTTTGCGTGAACGGCGTGATGATATTATTTTAATTGCCGAAACATTTCTAAGAGATTTCATAAAACGTAATAAAGCAAAGGAGATTATAATCGATCATTCGGGATTTAATGCATTGGTTACCTACGATTGGCCTGGAAATGTACGTGAACTTAAAAATGTTGTTGAAACCGCAGCAACATTAAATAAAACCGGAATTTTAACAGCGGAAGATTTTATCCCACATTTTCAAAAACCTACGGCTTTACCAAAATCTTCTCATAATCTTCCCGTTCGTATTGGTGGTGGAGAAAACGAACAAAATATAGAATTAATTTATCGTGCATTGATTGAAATCAAAAAAGATTTAAACGAATTAAAAACTATGGTTCGCGATATTAATGGGAAACCTAACAATAGTTCCGCATTTGTTATTGAAGAAAATGAAATTCTTCCGTTAAAAGAACTCGAACGTAGAGCGATTATTAATGCTTTGGAACAAACACAATGGAATAAAAGAAAAGCCGCAAAACTTTTAGGGATCAACGAAAGAACATTTTACCGAAAGTTAAACGAGTTTGGTATTAGGAATTGAAAATGAAAAAAAAATTGCTCAATATATTTTTATTTCTTGCACTTGTTTTTTCACTAACCTTTTGTTCTTATTCGTTTACCGGCTCTTCGGTACCTCCTCATATTAAAAATATTTTTATAGATAGTTTCAAAGATAAAACACATTCCGGCGAAGGAAACATATCGGAAACATTAACAAATTTAATCCTTGAAAATTTTATTACCGATAATAGTCTTGAAATAGCAAATAGCAGAAAAGCCGATTCGGAATTATCGGGAAGTATTATTTCCATTACGGACAGAACCTCGTCAATTACCGGTGAGGAAATAACACAACGGAAAATTACAGTAAAAGTTAAAGCCGAATACCGAGATAATGTAAAAAATAAAAAAGTTTTCAATAAAGTTTTTCAAGCATTTGCTGTTTACGATAATAATGCCGATGATGTTGTTCAAGCACGTTCCGATGCAATTACCGAATGCCTAAAACAAATTGCCGATGATATTTTAATGGCGGTTGTTGCACGGTGGTAAATAGTTTGTTGTGCTTGTTTAATTTCCGAAATAAATAGAACACGAATGGCACCGATTATAACGGATTTTCACAGATGATTTTGTGTAATGAGTGAGCAGCAAACGGATTTTGTCCGTGGTCAATTCAAAATTTCAAATTGTCATTCCGAGGAACGAAGAGACGAGGAATCATTAAATTAAATTAATTTTATCCCAAATACATTGATTTTAAGATTTCTCCCCCGATAAATCGGGGTCGAAAAGACAATTTTTCTCAACCTCAACCTTAACCTCAACCTCAAAAAATCACTTCAACAAAATCATTTTCTTCGTTTCAACAAAATTACCCGCGCGTAACGTGTAGAAGTAAATTCCGCTCGGTAAATTGATTGCATTGAATCTTACGAAATAATTTCCTGGCGATTGTTTATCGCTTACAAGTGTTGTTATTTCACGTCCCAAAACATCGTAAATTTTTATTTGAACGTTCTGTTGAGGCGAAAATTTTTTCGTAACAACGTTCGGAATGGAATATTCAATTGTAGTTGTACGATTGAACGGATTCGGATAATTTTGTTTTAAGATAAATTCGGAAGATATTTCGCCGTTTCCATTTTGTGTCGCTTTTTTGAATTTGAACAATTTCCCACTGCCTTTACGCAAACTGAAATTAAATGTAGCACTTGTTTTATTATTTTCGAAAGGAACGTTTACCCAGCTACCGATTGTAATATCGTAAAATTTAAGACTATCCAGTTCAAAATTAATAGTAACCTCCGTTTCTATGGAGTCCGAATAATTCGGATTCATTAGCATAAAATAATTTGTGCTATCGGTTTGATCTTTGAAAATACCAACAATTAACGGAGTATTGTCAATGGTTAGAATAAGTTTGTTATCAAGGCTGTCATCGAAATTAAAATTATCATTTAAATGATAAACATTTACGGTTTGCAGTTTGCCCATAGTTTTTCCGAGAATAGAAATTTCGGCATTAACATTTTGTAAGGATGGATAAATAATCTCTCTATCGGGATTTTGAACAACGCCCCAATCCTCGGCATCCCAATGAAACCAAATCAATCCGTGAACACCGTAAGTTAAAGATGTGTAAGCAAGCCAGCGATGTTCGGCATTGTTTGGAGTTCGCCAATCCAAAAAATCGGCACTTGTTCCGTTTGTTCCAACCGCCTGCACAATATTGTAAAACGGAATGTTATGCCTCAAAGCAATTCTTCTCATCATCGATAAACGTTGAAAATAATCTTCGTTCAAATCAAAGCCGTTGAAAAAATTATAGCGGTCGTAACTTAAAACGCGGATGTTTGTCGTATCGATAAATTTTTCGATGTTTTCGTCGGTTGTGTATTCGTTATCGCCAATATTTACAAGCGAAAAATGTAGCGTGTCGTTTTGTTTAATTCTTGAAATTACTTTTGCAATGTTGCCATAAGCGGAAGGGAAAGGCTCGTCGCATAACCAATAGCCGATTAACAAAGAATCATTTTTATATTTGGTTACTAACGTATCGATTTTTCGTAGCAACATTTCCGGAATTTCCGCTACCGGTTCGTTGTATGTTTCGTGTCCGTCATTCCAAACTTTAACGCCACGCAAATAATCAACGCCGTTGGAATCCGGTTCGGAAAATAAATCTCCAATGTTTAAGAAAAACTTAAAATTGTAAAAGTGAATTTTCTCCATTAATTCATCGTCATCTTTTGCCCACAGAAAATTATCGAAATTGGCATTTTTGTAATAAACAAAATCAGAATCGACATAGGGTCCGTTCCGCCAAGCGTAAGGTGGATTGTAAGCGCTTAGTAAAAATTCGGGAGAGATTTTGTTGGCGTTAAACGAATTTTTATTTAAGGTTGAATTGTGTAAAGAACTTATCTCTTGTGCATTTGTATTTGTAAAAATGCTGTAAAAGAGAAAGATGAGTAAAAGCAAATGAGTTTCGGCAGATTTCATTAATAATACCTTGAATGGTTCTACCAAAAATTAGAAAATCATTATGTTTTTACCAAATATTTTTCAAAATCTGCAACTACAAATTTTTTGCCTTTGGGATAAATTGTAAAGCCCTCGTTTTCCAATAGTTCAATTTGTTTTTCGATACCGCCTGGATATTTCGGATTTAATTCACCTTTGCCTTTTAGTGTTCGCCACCAAGGAGTAATTCTTTTTTTGCCTTGTGATTTCTGCTCTTCGGCTGCGTGTGCTGCAATCCAAGCGAAAATTCCCGTTGTTATCGGGCAAGCAGTTGTTGTTCCGTGTTTTTGTGCAAGAATTTCGCGAATTACATTTATTGTAAGAAGTTGACCTTTTTTGGCTTTCCGCATTATTTCATCAACTTCTTTTGGAGAGGGAATTACCATTGTTCCTT
>CAYZGB010000022.1:3807-20387 GCA_964477915.1 uncultured Melioribacter sp.
ATTTTCAAATCTTGACATTCACTATATTCCAAAGTATTTTAAAAGTTTAAAATTCATTAATAAAAATATGTCATTAAGCGAATCCGAATTAATTAGAATCGATAAAATCAAGCGTAGCGGAAAAGTTCCGAAACACGTTGCAATAATAATGGACGGAAACGGACGCTGGGCAAAATCTCATGGATTTCCTCGTGTGGTTGGACATCAGGAAGGAATTAAAACCGTTCGCAGAGTTGTTGAAACCTCGGCTGAATTGGATGTTGAATATTTAACGCTTTACACATTTTCTACCGAAAATTGGCAACGCCCGCAAGATGAAGTCTCGACCTTGATGCAGTTGATTGTAAAAAGTTTACGTAACGAAATCGACGATTTACACAAAAACGATATTCGTATTACTGCAATTGGCGATTTGAGCAAACTTCCTCCCGAAGTTCAAAGGGAACTTTACGAATCTTTTGAAAGAACTGAAAATAACAAACGAATGACACTTAACCTTGCTTTAAGTTACAGCGGAAGATTGGAACTAATTAACGCAGTTAAAACTATAAGCGAAAAGGTTAAAAATAATGAATTAAGTGTAGATGAAATTAACGAGAAAGTAATTGCTTCTCATCTTTTTACGAAAAATATGCCTGACCCGGATTTGCTAATCAGAACGGGCGGGGAAATGAGAGTAAGTAATTTTTTGCTTTGGCAAATTGCTTACGCCGAAATTTACGTTACACAAAGGCTTTGGCCGGATTTTTCTGCATCGGATTATTTGGATGCAATTGAAGATTACGGCAGACGTGAAAGAAGATTTGGTTTGGTTAGTGAACAAATTCAAAAAAACGGAAAACAAATTGATAATGCAAAAAGCGATAAAGACCTTTCAAATAATTAATCTTTTTATTTTAATTCCCCTTCTCACACCTGTTAAGAATTTTTCGCAATATCAGTATTCGGGTGGGATTCTGAAAATTCTCGGCATTTCGGTTGAAGGTAATAAATCCGCCGATGCCCAAACGGTTATTGCAAATAGCGGACTTAAAGTAGGCGACGAGTTTTCCGTCCCGGGCGATCAAACTATCAATGCAATCAAACGTTTGTGGAATCTTAATATTTTCTCCGATATTCAAATTGTTATCGAAAAGAAAGTCGGCAACGGTGTATTTCTTTTGATTAAAGTAAAAGAATATCCGCGAATGGAAAAATATATTATCCGTGGTGCGGATGCTCTTGACGAAGATGATATTCAAGAAAAAATCAATTTTATTCGCGGACAAATTATTCGTCCGCAAGATATTACCGATGCCGTAAATCGTGTTCTAAAATATTACGACGAAGAAGGAATTGTAAACACAAAAATAGATGTGAAAAAATATTCGTTCGTAAGTGCCGATTCGGTTGATAAAAACACAGTAAAAGTTCTTTGGCACAACATAAAAGATTTTTCCGACGAATACACGGACGAATATGAATACAATACGCGAAGAATTAATCGATTGATTCATCGTTTGAAAGATAGGCTGTTGATTATCTTTGATATTCACGAAGGTGAAGAATTAACCGTAACCGATATTGAAATTGTTGGCAACAAGGCTTTTGACGATGAAGATGTAATTGACGAAATGGACAAAACGTCCGTTAAAAAATGGTGGCGTTTTTGGGATCCGGCACATTTCAAAAAAGAAGATTACGAAAAGGACAAAGATTTAATTAGGGATTTTTACCGAAAGAATGGTTTCCTCGATTTCGAAATAATCGGCGATAGTGTTAAATATAATTTTGATGATGCTACGGCACAAATTAAAATTTTCGTTTACGAAGGTCCGCAATATAAAGTCCGTAATATACATTGGGAAGGGAATACTGTTTTCCCTGCAAGCGTTTTAAATGCACATCTCGATTTTATGAAGGGCGATATTTTCAATTACGAAAAATTCAAACAAAATCTGTATTTCAATAAAGATCAAACCGATGTTACTTCGCTTTACCAGGATTTGGGATATTTGACTTTCCGCCTCGAAGAAAAAGAACAACGCGTTGCCGATGATTCGCTCGATATTTACATTACGGTTTACGAAAATAGCCGATATAAAATCGGGAAAGTTCACATTACCGGAAATACCAAAACAATGGATAAAGTTATTCGTCGCGAATTGTTTTCAATTCCGGGTAATTATTTTAACAGAAAATTGATTTTCCGCAGTTTGCAACAATTGGCAAATCTGCAATATTTTAATGTCGAAAAACTCTACAAAGAAGGAATAGATTATCGTCCGGTTTCCGATTCGACAGTTGATTTGATTTACAAGGTGGAAGAACAATCGAACGATTATTTCAACGCATCGATAGGCTACAGCGGAAGTTACGGATTTAGCGGTTCGATTGGTATTACGCTTTCGAATTTTTCGATTGCAAATCCGTTTAAGTTGGGCGGCGGACAAATTCTAAATTTCAATTGGATGTTTGGCGTAGGAAGTTATTACCGCACGTTTAATCTTGGTTTTACAGAGCCGTGGTTTATGGATACGCCTACAATGGTTGGGTTTAATATTTTCGATACACGTCAACGCTACGTTTACGATTTGAGTATGACGGGAATTACGCTCAAAACCGGACGCCGTTTGAAATGGCCCGATAATTTCCTTTACGTGCAAGCACAATTAAAATACCAATACAACAATGTAATTGACGGACGCAATTGGTATGCCGAAGGAATTTCGCACCAATATTCGATAATGCTTACTCTTACACGCAACGATATTGATAATCCGATTTTCCCGTCTCGCGGTTCCAAAATTTCAGTAATGGGCGAACTTTCCGGCGGTCCGTTTTTGCCCGGAAATGTCGATTATTTCAAAGTTCGCTTAACTACCGATTGGTTCCGCCGTTTGTTCGGAAGCAACAGAATGGCGTTTTATTTCGGTGTTGATTTGGGTGCGTTGAAAGAACTTTCTTCTAATACAATGATCCAGCCCTTCGAATATTTTTATATGGGCGGTAGCGGACTTGTTTACGCAACTACGCCGTTACGTGGTTACGACGATAGAAGTGTTGGACCACGCAACTTTTACGGCGATGTAATCGGTGGACGCGTTTCCGTAAAATATACTGCGGAATTACGCACCGCAATTACGCTCGACCCGATGCCGATTTATGTTCTTGCTTTTGCCGAAGCCGGTAATGTTTTTTACAATTTGCAAACAGCCGATTTCTTCGATTTGCGGCGTTCTGTCGGTTTCGGTGCTCGTTTGTTAATTCAACCAATCGGATTAATAGGTTTTGATTACGGTTACGGATTTGACAGAGAAAAAACAGTTGGCTTACCACCTACGTGGCTATTCCATTTCCAATTTGGAAGAGGATTTTAAGAAAATTAATATATTTTAAATCTTGATTGTTCTTTGTTAAGGTTGAGGTTAAGGTTGAGGCTGAAAACTTCTCGTCATTGTGAGAAAGGAAGTCGAAGCGCAGCGGAGATTCCGAGCTATCGGGAGGCGAAAGGAGAAATCTTAAAAATATTTAACTATAATTTTTTTCTAAACAAAGATGATATTCTGAATAAAAACAAATAATCATAAAAAGAGGTAAAAATGAAAGCATTAAAAATTGTTCTTATCTTGCTTTTTGCGGTTGTTTCCGTAAACGCACAAAAATTGAAAATCGGTTACATCGATTCGGAAGTTATTCTTTCGCAATATCCGCCGGCAATTAAGGCACAAAGCGATTTGGATGCACTTGTTGCAAAATGGCGTTCGCAACTCGATAGTATGATGCAAGATTATCAACAAGAACTTGCAGCAGTTCAAAAACAATTTCCGAATATGCCACCGGAAAAACAGCAAGAAGTTCAACAGAAAATGGCTCAAAAGGAAATGATGATAAATCAATTCCAACAACAGAAATTCGGGCAACCGAACGGAGAAATTTATCAGAAAAATCAAGAAATTCTCGAACCGATTAAACAAAAAATCCGCGATGCAATAAAGCAAGTAGCAAAAGCAGAAAAGATGAGCTTTGTTTTCGATAGCAATCAATCAATTCCCGTTTTGCTTTACGGAGATGAAAAATACGACATTACTTTTAAGGTTCTCGATTTCTTAAAAAGAGGAAAGAAATAATTTAATTTTAATGGCGGGCTACATTAATCAATGTGGCTCGCTTTTTTTATTTAAAAAAAATGAAATTTTAATTATGAAAAAGCTAATTATTATTAGTCTATTTTTCTTTTTCGCAAGTTCAGGTATCGCCCAACAAAAAATCGGTTACATCGATTCCGATGCGATAATGAAACAACTGCCCGAAGCTCAAGATGCACAAAAACAACTTGATGCACAAATCAAAGAGTGGCAAGATCAGCTCGACAAAATGGAAAAAGATTGGAAAACCAAATACGACGATTATCAAAATCGCAAACTTACGATGAGCTCGCAAAAACGTGCCGAAACCGAAAAAGAACTTATGAATATGGAAGAAGCAATTAAGGATTTTCGTCAAAAGAAATTCGGTGTAAACGGCGAGCTTTTCAAATTGCAAGAAGAAGTGATGAAACCTATTCAAAACAAGATTTTCAAGGCAATCGAAAAAGTGGCGAAGGAAGAGGAATTCGATTACGTGTTCGATAGAAGTGGCGATATTATTTTCCTTTACACAAACAGCGATTACGATTTAACAAATATCGTATTGGAAACGGTAAAATCGATGGCGAACGAAACGGGAAACGAACGTAATGGGCGTTAAGGTTAAAGAACTTGCCGAACTTATTGGTGCGGAAATTATTGGCGATGAAAACATTGAAATAAAAAATGTTTCCCGCCTTCACGACGCAGAAAAAGGTGATTTGTCTTTTCTTTATCTTAAAAGTTACGCAAAGGATTTGGAAACAACTTCCGCAAGTTGTGTTTTGATTGGTAAAGATTTTGAGATAACACGCAAGGATATTACTTACATTGTTCATCCTCATCCGAGATTGGCTTTTGTTGAAATTATTTGGAAGTATTTTTACAAGCCCGTAAATATTACGCAAAACGAAGCTGTTCATCCTACGGCAAAAATTTCTGAAAACGTAAAACTCGGCAAAGGCGTAATTATCGGCGAAAATTGTGAAATAGGCAAGGGAACGGTAATTGGACACGATACGGTAATTTTGGCAAATAGTAAAATCGGGAAAAATTGTTTAATTTATCCGAACGTTACAATTCGAGAGGATACGATAATTGGGAATAATGTAATTCTTCATCCGGGCGTGGTTATTGGTTCTGACGGATTTGGATTTGAACCGGATGATAAAGGCGTTTTTCACAAAGTTCCGCAAATTGGTAATGTTATTATTGAAGATGATGTTGAAATCGGTTCAAATTCCGCAATTGATAGGGCGGCGCTTGGTTCTACGATTATTCGCAAAGGTGTTAAAATAGATAATCTTGTTCAAATAGGGCACAATGTTGAAGTTGGCGAACATACTGTCTTTTCGGGACAAACCGGAATTTCGGGTAGCACGAAAATCGGTTCGCACGTAATTTTGGCGGGGCAAGTAGGTGTTGCCGGACATTTGGAAATTGCCGATGGTTCAATCGTCGGTGCACAATCCGGCATTTCAAAATCGCTGACGAAACCCGGAGGGAAATATTTCGGCACGCCTGCAAAAGATTTTGGCGTTGCACTTAAATTGGAAGCACACGTTCGTAATCTTCCGAAATACGTTGATAAAATTAAAGAGTTGGAAAAAGAAATAGAAGAATTAAAACAAAAGATAAATCGGGAATAAAATGTTAGTTCAACAACACACAATAAAAAAAGAAATATCAATTACCGGTTACGGTTTACACACTGGTGTAAAAACAACGCTTACATTTAAGCCTGCACCAGAAAATCACGGAATAATTTTCAAAAGAACGGATTTAGCCGGCGATGCACAAATTCCCGCACTTGCCGAATACGTTGTGGATACGGCACGCGGAACAACACTTGGACTTGGCGATATTAAAATTCACACGGTCGAGCACGTGCTTGCTGCTGTTGCCGGTTTGCAAATCGATAATATTTTAATTGAACTCGATAACATCGAGCCACCGGTCTGCGACGGAAGTGCAAAGCCGTTTGTCGATAAATTGCTCGAAGCCGGATTGCAAAAACAAAACGCACCGAAAGATTATTTGGTAATTGAAGATACGGTGCATTACAAGGATGAAGAAAATCAAGTTGAAATTGTTGCTCTTCCGCTCGATGGATTTCGAATGACGGTAATGGTCGATTATTTTAATCCCGCTCTTGGAAGCCAACATACGGGACTTTTCGATTTATCGGAATTTGTTGAGGAATTTGCACCGGCACGCACATTCTGTTTTTTGAGCGAAGTTGAACAACTTGCCGAACAAGGCTTGATTAAAGGCGGAAATCTCGATAACGCTGTGGTTATTGTCGATTACGATATTTCGCAAGAAGAAATTGATAAATTACGTAATAAACTCGGTATCAAAACCGAAATGAAATTGGGACAAAGCGGATTTATTAACGAAAAAACATTACGTTTTAAAAACGAACCGGTTCGGCACAAATTACTTGATATGCTTGGTGATTTGGCGTTAATCGGTGTTCCGATAAAAGCACAAATTCTTGCCGCTCGTCCGGGTCATAAATCGAACGTTGAGTTTGCAAAAAAAATACGACAGCTTTATCATCAGAAAAAACTTGTTAAAAAATATCAGTTCGTTAAAAAAGAAGGTGCTGTTTTTGATATAAACGCAATTCAGCGAATTCTTCCTCATCGTTATCCGTTTTTGCTTGTTGATAAAATCACTCATCTCGAAATGGAGAAAAAAGTTGTCGGTGTAAAATCGGTAACGATGAACGAACCGTTTTTCCAAGGGCACTTCCCCGGACAACCGGTAATGCCCGGCGTTTTGATTATCGAAGCGATGGCACAAACCGGTGGAATTCTTTTGCTTAATTCTTATCTCGACCCGAAGGAAAAATTGGTTTACTTCCTCGGAATAGATAAAGCGAAATTCCGCAAAACCGTTGTGCCTGGCGATCAACTTATTTTGGAAGCGGAAATGTTACGTCGTCGTCGCAATATTGTTACGATGAAAACTTACGCATACGTCGATAACAATTTGGTTTGCGAAGCCGAACTTACCGCTGCCGTAGTAGATAGAGAACCCGAAAAGAAAGAAGAATAATATGCCGAAAATTCATCCTACTGCAATAGTTGATGAGAAAGCCAAACTCGCTGATGATGTTGTTGTTGATGCTTTTGCGGTAATTCACGCTGATGTTGAAATTGGCAAAGGCTCTTACATTGGTCCTCACGCCGTAATTTACGATGGTGCGAGGCTTGGCGAAAACGTAAAGATTTATCAAGGTGCGTCGGTTTCCAATGTTCCGCAGGATTTGAAATTCGGAAACGAAAAAACATATTTTTATATCGGCAACAATACTCAAATACGCGAATTTGTTACACTTCATCGAGGCACGAACGAAACCGGATTTTCCCGCATCGGTGAAAATTGCTTGATTATGGCTTACGCACACGTTGCTCACGATTGTATTATTGGCGATAATGTGATTTTGGCAAACGGAGTTCAAGTTGCCGGACACGTATTTATTGACGATTACGCAATTATCGGCGGGATGACGCCTATTCATCAATTTTCAACCGTTGGAAAACACGTAATGGTTGGTGGTGGATTGCGTCTTAACCTCGATGTTCCGCCTTTTGTAATTGCCGCTCGCGACCCGCTAAAATACGAAGGACTGAATGTTATCGGATTACGAAGACGAGGTTTTTCGAACGAAAGAATTTCGGCATTAAAGGAAGCATACAAAATTCTTTTCTTTTCGGGATTAACAATTAAACAAGGTGCGGAAAAATTAAAAGAAGAATTTCCCGATAACAACGATGTTGCCGAAATTATTTCGTTCCTCGAAAAGAGCAAGCGTGGAATAATCAAGCGATGAAATTTTTTCTTATCCGCAACGGAGCAAATTCCGGTAAATTCAATATGGATTTTGATTTGAGGCTTGTTGAAAAATGTAATGACCAACAAGCCTTTTTTCGTTTGTATTATTGGAAACCTTACGCAATTTCGCTCGGAGCAAATCAAGATTTTTCGGAAATCGATTTGGACAAAGCTTCAACAGAGGGAATTGATGTTGTAAAGCGTCCCACCGGCGGAAGGGCAATTTTACACGCCGAGGAATTAACGTATTCAGTTGCCGTTCCTTTAAGTCTTGGACTTAAACCGAAGGAACTGTATGAAAAAATTTCCGTTACACTTGTTCGCGGTTTACGTAAATTCGATAGCAAATTAAACGATGTTGCACTCGAAGAAAATCAACCGGATTTTGGAGAACTTCTTAAAACCGCAAGCGGGGCATTATGTTTTGCAAGCACTGCAAAGAACGAAGTGAAATTCAATGGTAAAAAATTAATTGGAAGCGCCCAACGAAAAATCAAAGGGAAAATTTTACAGCACGGATCAATTCTAATAGGAACATACCATCGCAAACTACCTTACTTTCTTAACGTTGACGATAACGAAAAGAAAGAACTCGCCGAAGAACTTGCCCGCAAAACAATCGAATTGGAAACAATCCTCAACCGAAAAATTGAAATAACCAAACTTGAAGAAGCAATCATTTCCGCTTGGGAAGAAGACTGGGGAAGGTTGGAAAAATAGGGTTTTGTTCGGATGGTTGAGGGAAACTTATCTTTCCTGTATCTGGTGATAGTTAGATTGAGTTAGAAATCTTTTCTAAATGAAATATTCAAAATTTTGGAAATAGTTTATAAAGAAATCTGTGTTAGAAATTGATTTTTGTTTTCAAAAAAAAGCCGACCTAAAAAGGTCGGCTATGAAGCTTGGAGTAAGGGGAAAATTATTTTAATAAAATAAATTTCTTTGTATCGGAAAACATTTTTCCATTAACAGATTCAGCGTTTAATGTATAAAAATAAACTCCACTTGTTAAGTTTGTGGCGTTGAACTGAATCTTATAAGTCCCTGCTTGCACTTGTTTATTTACAAGCGTGGAAATTTCACGTCCTAAAATATCGAAAATTTTTAATGTAACTTTTGATTTAACAGGAACGGCATAAGTAATAACGGTTGAAGGATTAAACGGATTTGGATAATTCTGCGAAAGGTAAAACTTTGTGGGCGTTTCTCCTTCGTTGTCAACTCCAGTGAAAACTTTACCAATATCTTGCAATGAAAAATCATCGATAAACCAACCCGTAGCGGTTATCGATTCATCAGATCCGAAATCAAATCGGAAAACAACAACATCGCCCGTGTTTACAATTCCGTTTAAATTAAATGTAACTTCTTTCCAAGTTTGGGAACTACCGGTAAATGCTGGTTCTCCGCCAATCGGATTTCCCCAACCGTCGGAAAGTGCATCGTCATCGTAACCGCCAACAGGTTCAATGATTTGGTAATCTCCGCCGTTGATTGAAATTTTTACATTGCCACCGTCAAATCCGGTTTCAATATCATAATACGTCCAGAAATCAAGTTTAGGATTATCACCGAAAACAACGTATTCTTCGGTTTGTAGCGATGACAAAAGCGGACCTTGTGTGTATTCGCCGTCAAGTATGGTTCCCCAAACATTTGGTTGCGAATGTGCTCCAACCGAAGATGAAGGAACTCCCCATTGCCAATCGCTACCGGAAGTTTGAACAAAATTTCCGTCGGTTTCATCAAAATTTTCTTCAACATTAACAAATTCGCCAACGCTAAATTCATAAAAGTCGTTAGCATCCGGTAAATAAACTACATTGGGATTGTTCGCCATATCGGTAACTGTAATTCTGTATTGCACATTATCATCAACTGAAATTTGTGTTGAATCAATTGGGAAAAAACCGACGAAATTTCCCTCGCCTTCATCTGTAAGCTCAAACGAATTCAAATCGCCGTCATTAATTTTGTAACTAACCGAAACACTTGCTATTCCGATATTGTCGGTTGCATAAACCGTAATTTGCCAAGGCATATTGTAAAACGAAACCGCTGTTATAGGCGTGTGCGAAACACTCGGAGGCGTAGTATCCGGTCCAATTGTAAATGAAAAATATTCGTCCGGTGCATTTACAGGCAAGTATGAAAATTGTCCGGATGAATTCGCCGCTTTTATGTAATAATCGACAGTTACATTGTTACCAAAATTCGGAAGTGTTGCCGAGTAAGTATTTCCCGAACCGGTGTAAACAAGTGCTACGGAATCTTTTGTTGTAAATTCATCGGTCGAAAAAATTACAAACAAATTATTTTCGTCAATTCCGTTGGTAGCGGTTAATTCGGCTTGAACAATATTCGGTCTATTGGGATCTTCAGTATCGGTCAAAGGTGTATGTTCAATCTGCACTCTAAAATAATTGATTGCCGCAAGCGCATCGATAATTCCCCAACCGTATTTGTTATCGGGATTACTTGCACGAGAGGCGGTTTCGCGTAAAGCATCGCGTACTTGCATTGGAGTAAGTCCCGGATTAGCACAAAGCACAAGTGCCGCAACACCTGCGGAAAGCGGACAGCTGAAAGATGTTCCGCTCGACGAAGTGTAATCTGTTGTAGAGTATGGCGAAGCAACATAAACTCCGGAACCCATTGCCATAATATCGGGCTTGATTCTTCCGTCAACTGTTGGTCCGACGCTACTGAAATAAGTTCGTGAGCCATCGGAGTTTACGGCACCAACTGCAATTACGCTATCGCCATCAGCCGGTGCACCAAGCGTGTTGTGGGAATCGTTATCCCCTTCGTTACCCGCGGAATTAACAACAACGATCCCGCGTTTCACGGCTAAGTCCGCTCCGATTGTAATAGTTGCAGTGTTTCCGTCCATATCTTGCCAAGTGTAACCTTCGTAAGGAGGATCCATTGTAAGATAACCAAGCGAAGTTGAAGTTACATCAACACCAATAGAATCAGCCCATTCAGCGGCTGCAATCCAATTGTCTTCTTCTGCGGGAGTTTCGGAATCGGTGTTCTCCGTTTTGGCAAGAATAAAAGTTGCACCAAATGCCGGACCTATTAAGTTACCGGGTTTGTATCCTCCAATCGTAGAAAGGGTTTCCGTTCCGTGACTTCCTTCGCCCATATCACCTTCATCACCAACGTTATCGTCGTTGTTTACAAAATCGTATGCGGCAATAATATTCATTTGCTGAAAAACTTCGTGCGCAAGATTATTAAATCCGGCGTCCATCAAGCAAATTACAACGCCTTGTCCGTAAAATCCCAAATCGTGAACAGCGGGAACATTTATTTGCTCGTTCTGAACATACGATGGTCCGTAATCAAAAGTATGTGTTCCTTTTGGCGATTCCTTAAATTGAGTTGATTTGGTTTCTTTAATATCTTTTTTATCGGTCTTGAATTTACGAACAATGTCAACTCCTTTAACAAAAGGGAAATTGGCAATTGTTTCAATCTGCTCCTTTGTTGCGTAGGCGCTAACAGCATTAAACCAACGGATTCTGTGCCAAACTTTAATTCCGGTATTCGCAATAGTTTGAACATAGGTGTTATTCACCGGCAAATCACGAAAATCTATCAATGCCGATTTTGGCAAAACCTTCGCTCTTCGTTTTAACGAACGTTGGCTTACAACGGTAAGAGGATTTGAGTAGTATTTATCGAGGGAATTCCCTTTGTCGGTAAAATAAATCCATACTTTAATTTTACCTTCGTTTTTACTGTTGTTCATTACTTTTTGCAGGACAGGGGAAATTTTGTTTTGTGCAAACAAAACGGAGAATGTAAACAGCATTAGAATAAGAACGCGTTTCATTATTTGAACCTCATAAATTAGTTAGTGTAATACAAAAAATAAATTTAATAATTTTTCAAGACTTTTTAAGAATATTGAATTTCCAAAACAATTAACAATTTAATTTTGTTGCACCAATTCTTTCTTTTATTTTTTAAATCTAAATATGTGGTTCTTTGATTATTGACATTGACTAAATGACATAAGGAGCGACTTTGTGAAAACACTGAGCAGAGCAATTGTAAAATTTGTTACACTTTTACCAAAATCCGTCGTAAGTATTTTCGCAAAAAAATACGTTGCAGGTACTAAACTTGATGATGCAATTCGCGTTACCAAAGAATTAAACGCAAAAGGAATTTTCACAACAATCGATGTTCTTGGAGAATCAATTAAAAATATCGAGGAAGCCCGTAGTGAGCAAAAATCTTGTATGTCCGTTCTCGAAGCAATTGAAAAACATAATCTAAAAGCAAATCTTTCCGTTAAACCGACTTCACTTGGGCTTGCGATTGACGAAAAAATTTGCTTTGAGCTTACAAGTGAACTTGTTGAAAAAGCGGCTTCGATGAATAACTTTGTTCGTTTGGATATGGAAGATTCTCCTTACACCGACGGCACTTTTAATCTTTACAAAAAATTGCGCGAAAAGTATGGAACTGAACACGTCGGTGTTGTTGTTCAGGCTTATCTTAAACGCACTTTGTCCGATGTGGAGAAATTAAATCCTCTCGGAACAAATTATCGATTGTGTAAAGGCATTTACATAGAGCCTCCGGAAATTGCTTATCAGGAAAGAGATGAAATACGCGAAAACTATATTAAAATTCTTGCTAAAATGTTTGACGACGGAAATTACGTTGGTATTGCAACGCACGATGATTATTTAATTGACAAAGCATACGAAATGATTAAAGAAAAAAACATACCGAAAGATAAATACGAATTCCAGATGCTCTATGGCGTACGTGAAGAACTCCGCAACAAGATAAATTCGGACGGTCACAAAATCCGAATTTACGTACCTTTCGGCGAACGCTGGTACGAATATTCAATTCGTCGTCTGCAAGAAAATCCGCAAGTTGCTTGGTATATCACAAAAGCGTTGTTTACCAAATCATGAATTTTCTTGGTATCGAAAGCTCTTGCGACGAAACTTCCGTTGCAATCATTTCCGGTAATGAACTTAAAGCAAATTTAATTGCTTCTCAAGATTTTCATTCGGAATACGGCGGCGTAATTCCCGAATTATCAAGTCGTGCACACTTGCAAATAATTTTACCTCTGTTAAATCAAGCCTTGCGTAAAGCCGGAATTACGAAAGATGAAATTGATATAATTTCGGCAACGGCGGGTCCGGGACTAATCGGTGCATTGTTAGTGGGATTAACATTTGCAAAAGGTTTGGCTTTTTCGCTCAATAAACCTTTTGTTGCGGTTAATCATATCGAAGGACATATTTTTTCCGGCTTTTTGATGAACGAAAAACCGCAATTTCCATATTTGGCACTTGTTGTTTCGGGCGGACATACGCTTTTGCTTATTGTTAAAAACGAAATGGAAATAATTCAATTGGGAACAACAATTGACGACGCAGCCGGCGAGGCGTTTGATAAAGTGGCGAAAATGTTAGGCTTGGGGTATCCGGGTGGTCCTAAAATTCAAGCACTTGCCGAAAAATGTAGAAGTACCGAAATCACTTTCCCCGTTGCGCGAACTAAAAACGAATTCGATTTTTCATTTAGCGGACTTAAAACTTCGGTGCTGCGATTTATTCAATCCAATTATTCGAACGGAATTCCCGAAAATGAAAAATCGTGCATTGCAAAAGCTTTTCAGCAAGCGGTTGTAAATGCCCTAATTTCACGAACCGAAAAAGTAATTAAGCAATTCGATGTTAAATCAATTTCGGTTGTTGGTGGAGTTGCCGCAAACAAAGAAATAAAAACCGCATTCGAAAATATTTCAAATAAATTCAAGAAAAGCCTTGTAATCCCTTCGCTCGAATATTGCGGAGATAACGCTGCTATGATTGCCTTACGTGGAAAGCAACTTTACGAAAACGGCGTTCGCTCACCGCTAAATACGAATGCTTTCCCCTCGTTGCCCAAAAATCATTTTATTAAGGTTGGCTGATGAAAGATTTTTTTAAGTCCTACGAGTTTTACATAGCACTGGCACTTTTTTTCTTTCTTTCGTTTTTCTTTTACCTTTATTTGTTTACGCCAAATTATTTTACTGATGCTTCGCTTCGCGAATTTAAAGTAAAGAAAGGCGAAACGCTTAATTCAGTAGTTCAACGTATGTTTGACGAAGGATTAATCCGTAACACAAGCGGAATGAAATTAGCCGCTTATTTAATGGGTGCACAAAATAAAATTAAAGCTGGCAAATACATTTTGCACAGCGGTTCAAATTTTTTTGAAATTTTAGACGAACTCCAAAAAGGCGGAAAACGTAAACAATTGCGAGTTGTAATTCCCGAAGGTATTTGGCAAAATAAGCTTGCGGGATTGTTGCATCGCGAGATGAAACTTGATTCTGCAAAAATAATGAGACTTTCGAAAGACAAAAAATTTATTCGTCGCCTCGGATTAAATGTCGATAATCTTGAAGGATATTTACTTCCGAATACGTATTACTTTTTTGAAAAACAAAGTGAAGAAGATGTTCTGCAACGGCTTAAATTTGAAAACGATAAAATTTTTAACAGATCTTCGGTTAAGAGACAAATGAAGAAACTGAAAATGAATCGCCACCAAATTTTAACTCTTGCCTCAATAATTGATGCCGAGTCGAACAAAATTTCCGAATTTAATCTTATCTCTGCCGTTTATCACAATCGATTAAGAAGAGGCATCCCGTTACAAGCCGATCCAACAATTCAATACCTTAAAAGAAACAGAAGACGTTACAACAAAATTTATTACAAAGATTTGGAAATTAATTCTCCCTACAATACGTACAAATACGCGGGATTGCCACCTGGTCCCATTAATAATCCAGGCAAAGAAGCAATTTATGCTGCACTTTATCCGGCAAATGTAAAATACCTTTACTTTGTTGCCGATGGTAAAGGCGGACACAAATTTGCAGTAACTTATTCCGAACAATTGAAAAACATTAGAGCATATCGCAGATGGCGAAGAAATCACCGCTAATATTGATTTTACTTGCGTTGCTGTTATTTTCTTGTGCAAAGCAAGTTGCACCAGGCGGTGGTCCAAAAGATACCGAACCGCCTACGGTAATTGTTACAAATCCATTAAACGGAACAGTTAATTTTACAGGAAATGAAATCGATATAACTTTTTCGGAATACATCAATAAATCAAGCGTTCGCAACTCAATCTTCTTTTCCCCCGAAATTGAAAGGTTTAAATTAAATTGGAGTGGCAAAACCCTTGAAATTATTGTGCTTGAT
Organism: uncultured Melioribacter sp.; assembly: GCA_964477915.1. Lineage (GTDB taxonomy): Bacteria > Bacteroidota > Ignavibacteria > Ignavibacteriales > Melioribacteraceae > WGAL01. The sequence goes on from CAYZGB010000022.1 coordinate 19,001, forward strand.
TCGTTGAAGAAAAATACTACTTACACAGTTACACTTGGTACGGGCATTAGTGATTTGAATGAAAAGAACAAAATGGCGGAAGCTTTTTCGCTTGTATTTTCAACCGGGAATAAAATTGATAAAGGAGAAATAAGAGGAACGGTTTTTAACCGCAATCCCGAAGGTGTAATGATTTTTGCTTACAAACAAATGGCGGATACAATCCCAAATCCTTCAACACAAAAGCCGGATTACACAACACAATGCGGAGAGAACGGATTTTATTCGTTAACCGGCTTAGCTGCTGCACGATATTTTCTTTTTGCGGTACGTGATGAAAATGCAAATAAACTTTACGATGAAAACGAAGCGGTTGGAATTACGAGTAAAGAATTAAACTTAACGACGGACTCATCGAAGTTAGCGAATGTTAACTTTATGCTCACTCGTTACGATACAACACGTCCCGAACTCGAAGAAATTACAATGACCGACGAAAATCACATTTTGCTGGAATTTTCGAAAGTGATTGACAGTTCAAAATTGTATCCGAAGAATTTTTTCATTTTCGATTCTACTAACGGTGAAAAATATCCCGTCAAATTTGCTTATAAAGGAAAAGTCAAAAAGAATAAAGCCTTGATTTCATTTAGCAAATTAGATACTGCAAGCGGTAAGTTATTTTTATTTGTCGGTAATGTTTACGATAAATTCGGAAATGCAAGCACGCCAAGTTCACGAAAAATTTATTTCAACTCAGATCCCGATACATTAAAACCAAAGCTTTTGAAATATGGAAATTTACTTGGCGAAAAACAGATCGATTTTCGAAACCCCGTAATTCGTTTAATTTTTGATGACGGTGTGGATTTTAATTCCAAAGCGGTAAAATTCGAAAATAAAAAGGGCAAAGGATTTGGTTTAACAATAGCACGAATTAACGATGCTGAATTTTTACTTACAGTAAAACAAAAATTGAAATCGAACGAAGATTATTTAATGAAAATCGATTTTTCAAAATTCAGTGACGCGGCAGGCAATTATACCGATAGTGTTTTTGTTTATCCTATTAAAACTACAAACGAGCTCGATTACGTAACGGTAGAAGGAAAAATTGATGGGGCAAGGAATAAGTTAGTAATCGCTAACCTTTTGAGATTAAAGGATAATTTGATTTTACAAACCAAAACAAATAAAGACGGAAATTTTCACTTCCGTTCGGTTTCTCCCGGCAAGTATTTTATTTGGGCATTCATAGACAAAAACAAAAACGGAAAATATGATTATGGTAAACTAATTCCATTTCAATATTCCGAACCTTTCGCATTTCGTTCGGATACATTAAACGTTCGTCCGCGTTGGCCTATTAAAAATGTAAATTTGACTTTTCAAAATTAACCGAATCTTC
>CAYZGB010000023.1:0-20174 GCA_964477915.1 uncultured Melioribacter sp.
ATTAATAAACACTTTGCTGATACTCGTGATACGCTTTGTTACGCTACTAACGATAACCAAACGGCAACTAAACATTTGTTAAATACCGATGCGGATTTTGCGATTGTCGTTGGCGGTTACAATAGCTCCAACACTTCACATCTCTATGAATTGCTTTCCGAAAAATTTACCGCTTATTTTATTAGGAACAGCAAAGAATTAATAAGCAAAAACGAAATTCGCCATTTCGATTTAGTTTCGCGTGAAATAAAAATTACACAAGAATATTTCCCTTCGAAAGACGTAATCAATATTGCTCTTACTTCCGGTGCATCTTGTCCAGATTCAGAAGTAGAAGCGGTAATTGGAAAAATTGTTTCGTTTTTCGAGATTGAGAAAATTCAGCCCAAGATTTCGATTTTTGATTTACTCTAATATTAGTAGCGCATACGGGATTCGAACCCGTGATCTCCGCCTTGAGAGGGCGGTGTCCTGGACCGCTAGACGAATGCGCCATAATTTGAACTCGAAATATAATAAAGAATAATCTTATCGTAGCAATAAAAGAAAGAGAGGCTAAGGTTTGGAGCGATTTACTTCTAAATTCCAAACCTTAACCAAAAGTACATTTCAATATTACTTCATCAAAACCATTTTTTTAGTTTGAATGAAATTACCGGATTTCAATTGGTAAAAATAAACACCGCTCGGTAAATCATTTGCATTGAATGATACGGAATAATTTCCTACATTTTGTGTTTTGTCAACAAGTGTTGCAATTTCTTTCCCAAGAATATTATAAACTTTTAATGTAATTTTCGAATTATTCTTTGGAACTGAGTAAGTTATCAAAGTTGTAGGATTAAACGGGTTGGGGAAGTTTTGGAATAATTCAAAATTTTTCGGGACATTCAAACCTTCGTTATTTACGCTAACGGCTGTTGTATCGAAATACATAATTTTAATATCGTCAACGTAAAAGCCATCGCCGGTTACGCTTTCATCACTTTCTAACATAAATCTTAATTTTATTTGTTGATTTTCGAATGCACTCAAATCCATTTCTTCTTGCACCCAAGTGCTTTGTGTTCCATCGTAAATTGGAGCGTTTGGTGGTTGCTGAGCTCCGCGACCTTGTGCCGGCACGGTATATTTACCGTGTAAATCCGTCCAAGTTGTTCCGTTATTTGTCGAAACACTAACTCTTGCTGCATCCCAACCTTGTTCAATATCCCATTTCGCGTAGAATGTTAAGTAGGGTTTGTAATAACCCGTTAAATCTATTGGATTTGTCAAAATAATTTTATTCGAAATATTGTTCTCATAGTTCCTGCTTTTGCTATCAGTGTAAGAATTAGGCGGACTAACAAAATCGCTTGTGGTTTCTTGCCAATGTTGCGAACGATTACTTTGAGTTGTCCACAATTCTGAAATAGAATTTGTTGTATCTTCAAATGCAATGCTTGGAAAACCTACTCGAATTTGAACTGTGTCGCTAAGAACATTAACAGAATTTAATGAAATATTTGCGACAATTTTTTGATAATCGCCAATTGTAGCATTTGGTAAAATGTTTATTAAAAGAGAATCGGATGAAGCAACAACTTGTCTCGAAGGAATATTTCTAAATGTAATCGGTTCGCCACTTACGGAAATGCCGTCCGTAACAGCCGAAAAAACAACCGAAACATTGTGAGCATCGGATAATCCTTTATTTTTAAGGGAAATACCGATTTTAGTTTGTTCTCCGGGATTTAAATTATTTGTGGAAAATCCCACACTTTCAATTTGCACAAAATCTCCCGCTGCCCAAGCAATGTATTTGTTCATATAAAGATTTTCTTCGGCAAGCGGTAAAATTCTGCTTTGCGGAGGCCAAAAGCCATCGAAATAAGAACCGACTTCCGGCGTCATTACAATCTGCTTGTTTTTTTCGGTTTGTTCGCCGTAAAGCCAATCGTCTGAATCGCCGTTTACGGAATAAATTATTTCAGGAGCGATTCCCCAAGTGTAGTGATTGTATTGCGTCATTTCGGAAGCAAACTCACGGTACATTAAAGAGTCGGGAGTTTCTTCGTCGATGTATCCCCAAGGAAGAATTAATAAATCGCTGTACGAATGGAAACTTAATCCTGTTTTGAAATTATGAGAATTACAGAATTGTCTTACGTTTTCCGTTTCAGGTTCGGAAAAGGGAGCGGTGCCACGGTAAGTTTCGGAATAAGGATTTGGGCTTGAACCTTCATCGTCGTAGCCCCACATATAACCCCAGTTTCTATTTAAATCCACACCGTAACTTCCGTCGCTGTTTTGTCTTCTGTTTTTACGCCACATTCCGCCGCCGTTCGGATTGGTTGATTGATTGTGTTTATAACCGTCCACATTAAATACGGGAAGAAAATACATTTCCCGATTATCGACAAGGTAAGTTGCTTCCGGATCAGTTCCGTAATTATCGAGCAAATAATACATATAATAAAGCAAAGCCATCATTGCGGCGGGCTCGCGTGCGTGAATTAACGAATGATAAAAGACTTCCTGTTCTTCTTCATCCACTTCGGGATTATCTGAAATTTTTATTACGTACATCGAATCGCCTTGAATTGTTGTGCCGATGCTGAACTTTGCGGTGGTAATGTTTGGATAAGTTTCGTGCATTTCGTCCAGTTTTTGATAAACTTCGTCAGCGGTTAAAAATCCTCCCATCGAGCCGTAGCCCCAGCCTTTTACTCCGTATTTTTCGTAGGATTTTTGCAATGCGGCAGAAATTTCCGCTTCGCTCATTTTCTTTTGTTGCGAATAATATTTATTCCAATCATCAATTAAAACATTGTAGCTAAAACCAAGTTGATTAACTTTTTGCAATTGTTGTTCGCTTACGAAAACTTCTACGTGGTTTTTATCTTTGGGAAAAATCGGGACTTCATCAATAATTCCGTTTTTCATCAATGTGTGGACGTCTTCCAATCCGCTTACCTCAATTTCGATTTTTTTATAATTTTGAGCCAAAACCGAAAGAGAGAAAATAAATAGAAATAATAATACTTTTTGCATTGTAAACCTCAATGTTAGTTAATAAATCTTATTGAAAAAGGATAATAATAGTAGTAGCCTTCCGAGGCTTTAATTGCAGCAAGAATTGGAAAAACAAATGCTAAAAGAAAGACTAACAAAATCATTGGAATACCAATTAAAAAAATTATTAAAGCACTTGCCACAAGGAAGTAAATCGTAATACTAATTTGAAAATTCAGTGCTTCTTTTCCGTGAAAATCGATAAAAGTTGAGTCATTCTTTTTTAATACCCAAACCAAAAGCGGACCGATAATATTTCCGAATGGAATGAAAAATACGGCAAGAGCAGCAATGTGTGCAAGTGCAGCCCAATTCAAATCCGATTTTGTCATACGTTCTCCATTTTGAAATTCAAAAATGTAAAGTTACAAAATGAGATAATATTTATTAACATTAAATTGACTAATAGAAGGCTTTGTATAACTTATCACTGTCATTCTGAATTTATTTCAGAATCTCGATTTTAGAGCGTAAGCAAACTTTTAGATGCTGAAACTCCCGATGTGTCGGGACAGCATGACACATTTTTTGAGGTTATTCAAAGCCTTCTAATAAAAAAAGCCCAATCGTTTTCCTCGATTGGGCGTTCTCTTAATTTATAAGAGAGGGGCTGCAAACTTTCAATTTTAATTTGGGAGAGTATTTTACTCTCCCACAAATTCTCATAGTCTCGTAATTAATTAGTGTTAAAATTATTGCAATGATTATGCCATATGTAATCTTTTGATTTGGAGATAAAATAATCGTTTATTATTTAATTAGTGTATAAAATGGAAACAGTGTGTATCCGTAGGGAATTAAAATTTAATTCTAAAAGACAAATAAGTAGAGTTATCCGGTAAAACAAAGGCGGCAAATTCGGAATTACTAAAAAGCGAATCGGAACTGAACCAGAAAAAATCGAATTGAGTAAGTGCCCATACTACTGCGTAAGAAGTAAACAGAATATTTCTAATTTTATAAGCGTTGTTGTAGTGGGAGTATTTTTCGTTAATCAAATCGGGATTTGTTTCGGAAAGATATTCGTTTCTTAAATTCTCGGTTCTTATTAAATAATAAACGGATGAAAAAATTAACGCAGAGGAAACTGTTGTAATTAAAATGTTTTTTACGTTCGCACCTTGTAAATAAAGATGTCCACTTCCCGGTAAAATAACAGAAAACATTCCGCCAAGTGCTGCTGATTTTTTACGTGAAATTAATACTTTTCTTGGAAGAACAATTTTTTCATTTGCCTGTTCCTTCTGTTTTTGAAGTTCGAGATTACGTTTAATTAACAGATATTCTTTCTTCACATTTCCAAAAAAGACAATGATTTTCGGTGAAATTAATTTTGGGTCGGGCGTGTAATTTTCGTTGATTTTCAAAATTCGTAAAAAAGAAGCACGTGCTTGATCTTTGTGGGAAAGTGAATAATTTGCAACTGCGTTGATTTCGAGCAAGGTTATTAGTGTATCTTGCGAAAGATTTTTATGAGAATTAATAAATTCAATGCTTTTTGCAGCTGCATTTTCGTATCGATTGTATTGGTAATCCTGTAAAATTTCTTTAAAGGAAGGCGATTGTTGTGCAAGGGCTGTTGTGTGAAGAAAAATAAGTACGAGTATGTTTACAACAAATGTTGGTTTCATTCTTCCGCAAAAAAATTAAAAAAACTAAATTATTAATTATTAGGGAAAATTTCAGAGAAATTGACATTTAGTTTTAGAGTGTCTTTTGCTTTTAATGAAATTTTTTTCGAATAATTTTTGAAATGCGGATTTTTTAAGAGCAGTGTGTATTTCCCCGGTAGCACTGGAACAGGTGAGTTTAACGGAGTTTCTGCAACAAAAGTAGTATCGAGATAAATATCAGCCCACGGAAAGACCGAAATATCAAGGTAAGCAAATTCATTGGCAAGGTTAATTTTATACTCGTCGGGCGAACTATCCGAAATTAAGATTTCTCTTTCCAACCTCGGGTAATATGAATTTACGATGCTTAATTTGTGTTTGCCGTAAGCAAGTTTCAACGGTTTTTCAAGAGGCGTTACCCCAACGGAATTTCCGTCTATGTAAATTTCCGCCCAAGGAAAAGAGTAAATCATTATTTCTTTCGATTTTTGTTTTGCTGTAAAAGAAGTTTTGCTGGTTTTATTTTTTACATTCTTTTTAAGTTCAGTTTTTTTCTCAATTTGTTTCGGCTTGTTTTCGCTCTTCTTTTTGGCGATGGGATTTACAATTTCGTCTTTAAGCGGTTTCGTTACATTCTGAACGCTTTCAATCTTATTTTTTGAACCTTCCGACTTAACTTCTGATGAATCCGTTAATGTAATTTCTTTTGGAATACTTGCCGGTTTTCTTTCGTTGTTTCTTTTATTTATCATTAGAATAAAGACAATTGTGAAAATCACAATAAGCAGAATGCGGATAAATGGTGTTAATTTTTTCTTACCGGTTTTGATTTCTCCAACAATTTTTTCGGGAAGTAATTTTAATATTTCGTCCGCACTTTCGGCGCGCTGATTTACATTTGGTTCCAAAAGCCTTTGTAGAATTGCGAAAATTGTCGGAGGGAATTTATCAACATATTTTTTCAGATTTTCAGCTTTGAAGTTTAAAACGTTGTTAATTGTTTGATTGAAATCACCCGAAACAAAAGGATTTTCGCCAACGTACAATTCAAATAGAATTATTCCGAGTGCAAACAAATCCGATTTTTCGGTTACTTGCTGACCTTTAATTTGTTCAGGGGACATATATGCAGGCGTACCAACAACTGCGTGAAGTCGAGTTGTAAATTCATCGTTTTCCAAAAACGATAATCCGAAATCGGTGATTTTTACTTCGAGATTTTTATCAACCAAAATATTTTCGGGCTTTAAATCGCGGTGAATGATTCCGTTTTTGTGTAAATAATCAAGAGCCTTCAACAACTGAACAAATATTTTCTGCCTTTCATTTTCTCCCAATTTTTTTGTAGAAAACAATGCACGAAGATTTTGGCTTTCGAAAAATTCAAAAATTATGTACGCAAAATTTTCACCGAATTCCCATTCAATTACTTTTACGATATTCGGATGATCTAATTTGGAAAGGATTTTTGCTTCGCGACGGAAACGTTTGCGAGTTTCTTCGTCAACAAGTTTGGTTCTTAAAATTTTTAGTAGAACTTTTTTCCCGTTCTTGTTTTCGGCAATGTAAACGCCTGCGGATTCCGTTTTTTTTAGACAAGAAGTAACTTTGAATTTATCGGCAAGTACCGGGGGAATGTCAAAAAAATCACTCATTCTTCGAAAGTTCTTCTAATTTTAGATAAATCCATTTTCTCGAAACGCCAAGCGATTTTGCAACAAGAGTTTTATTGCCTCCGAATTCTTCCAAGCGTTTTTTTACAATTGCCCGTTCTATTTCATCGAGTGTCCCGGAATAAATATTTGTTTCTTCAAAATCGAAAAGAATATCGCTCGCTTTTATTGTTTTCCCTTGCGATGTAATTATTGCACGCTGAATTACATTTATCAATTGACGCACGTTCCCCGGCCAATGGAATTTTTCCAATTTGTTAATTGCCGATTTTTCAATCTTGTAATTTCCCCCGCCGTAAATTTTAAGAAAATGTTCCGCAAGCAACGGAATATCGCCGTGCCTTTCGCGTAAAGGCGGAACGTGAATTGGGAAGACGTTTAGTCGATAAAATAAGTCTTCGCGGAACTTACCTTGTTTTACAAGTTCGTTCAAGTTTTTGTTTGTAGCTGTAATTATGCGTACATCTATTTTTCTGATTTCCGTATCGCCGAGCCTAATAATTTCGCGGTTTTCCAAAACACGAAGCAATTTTGCTTGAAGAGCGGGGGAAATGTCCGCAATTTCATCGAGGAAAAATGTCCCTTTGTTCGTTGCTTCCAAAAGTCCGATTTTATCTTTTACGGCGCCGGTGAATGCACCTTTTCTGTAACCGAAAAGTTCGCTTTCCAAAAGAGTATCGGGAATAGAGCCGCAAAATTGTGCAAGGTAGGGGAATTCTTTTCTGTTGCTTAATTGATGAATTGCTCGTGCAACCAAATCCTTACCAGTTCCGCTTTCGCCGGTAATTAAAACTGTTGCATCCGTTTTTGCAACCTTGTGAATAAGTGTTTTTAATTTGCGGATTGCAACACTTTCGCCAACAATTTCGGGAATTTGAACAAGGCTTTCCACTTGATTTTGAAGCTGTAAATTTTCATTACGTAATTTTTCCAAACCGATTATTTTATCCAAAGCAAGTGAAACAATGTTCGAAAAGAGCCTCAACATCGAAAGACTTTCTTCGGTAAAATGCTCACGCTGTTTTGTGCTATCGACGAGAATTATTCCCCACAATTGTTCATTATAAAAAATCGGAACGCCGATAATCGATTTAATTCCTTTAATTCTAATGCTATCGAATTTAGAAGCAACAGGATCTTTAAGTACATCGTGGTACAAAACCGGCTTTTTCTCTTTAAGCACTTGGTTTAACACACCGGAAGAAAATTCGTTAAGCGATGCGATATTCTCTTTGTTTACTTTCCTTGCGGAAATTATTTCGAAATTGTCTTTTTCTTTATCGTATTTTACAAATAGTCCGCGTTCTGCATCAAGCGTAGATACAATAATATCAAGTGTTTCGTTAATTAGCGAATCCTCAAACTCAATAGAATTAAGCTTTTTTGTTAATTGTTCAATTGCGTTTAGCTTCTCTTCGTCGTAAATAATCATACTCTTTCTAATTCTGTATTTTGAAGGATACCGGTTTCGAACGGACTTTGTTGCCGTATTCGTCAATCACGTAGAGCATCCAATAGTAATTCCCTTGTTGTAAGGATGCTTCCAAATTGTAGCTTGTTGAATCTTGCGAAATTCCTTTCAAATCGAATGCTAATTGTGTAGGAATTTCATTTCTGTAAATTTGTATTTGATAGGAAAAATTATATTCTGCCGGAAATTTTTCCCACGTAAAAACATAAGGTATTTGAATTATTTCATCGGCTCTTGGCGAAATTAAATGCGGTTGCGTTACCATTACTCTAATTAAACTTCCAGCGTTCATTTCGCATCCGTGGTTATTTTTTTCTTTTATTTTTAGTTTGAAAATTTTACCTACAATTTCTTCAAACGAAGAAACTCCAAATTCAAAACTCGAAAATGATTTTTGCCATATTTGGTTCGAAGGATTATAATTTAAGTTCGAGCTAAAATTGTAATTATTGTTAATTAAAAACACGGAATCAATATCCTTGTCTCTATCGGAAATTCTTGCATTAACATTGATCGTTTGGTTGTAAGTCGAATCATTAGAATAAAACACGTAGGACATAATGTGAAATGATTCTAGTGAAGGAATTTGGTTGAGATAAAAATTTGCGGAAACTGGTTCGTGTTTCGTCCAATCGATAAAAACGGAATCGGGATAATAATTTGTTTTGGTACAAACGAGATAGCCGTTGTTCTTTTTGTAAAGATTAAATTTAAAATTTCCGTCTGAATTGGAAAACTTACTTTCGCCGGTATTTCGCCATATTAAAAGTGCATTCGGAATTGGTTCGATAGGAAAACTTTCTGTTTTGACCGTACCGGTAATTTCATTCAATCTACTTTGATTATTGTAAGGGTCCAACGGATTTTCCCGCGGTGCATCGCATGAATAAACAAAAAACACCATTAAGATTATTGCAGCCGATATCTTATAAATTTTATGCATTACAAAAAAGATTATTTAATCTTTAAATATAAACCTAATAGGCGATAAAGGAAACTTGCATAAATAAAATTTTTTCTTGTATTAAATTTCGTCATTGCGAGGCTCCGCATACGGAGGCGAAGCAATCTCCGAAAATATTGGGCACAGTTTTGAACTTATCATTTATGATTTTAATAGAACGCGGAAATCACAGATGCGACGGATTTTTATCAGCCCCGATTCTCGGGGTAAACTGTTCAGCGGTCAGTAGCCAGCGTTCAGTTCCTCCGTCCGCAACTGAGTTTCGGATGGAAATAACAACAGAAACTCCGTTTCGAAGTTAAAAATACGAAGTCCCGTAGGGACGACATCTTTGTAGTAAAAAAAATCGCCAATAAAATCAAAGCTCCGTAGGAGCGATACAAAAATAAAATCAAATAAACTAAACAAAGTTTCGCGCATTATTTCCGCACGAAATACAATTTCGTCGGAGAAGAAAGTATTTACAGTAAAAAGAAAGAAGAGACGTTTAAGCCTACGTCCCTTCCTTAAATATGTTTTCCGTAACTTAAATCCGTCGTGCGATTATTTTAACAAGGTCATCTTTTTACTTTGAACAAAATTATCCGCTTCAATTCTGTAAATATAAACGCCGGAACTTAAACCTTCTGCATTAAACTTTATTTGATACGAGCCTGGATTTTGTTCGCTGTTAACGAGAGTTTGTATTTCTTCGCCTTTGATATTGTAAATTTTCAAACTCACGTTGGATCGTTTTGCCAATTCGTACTTAATTACCGTAGTGGGATTAAACGGATTTGGATAATTGTTCGATAAATCGAATTTATAAATATTTGTGGCATCATGAACCGAAGTCGGTCTGCTGTTTGGGTCGCCTGGATTAGTAACAAGATTTGCATCACCGGGTGGCTCGGTTCCTTCTACCCAAGTTCCGTTAGGGTCTTGAAGTTCTTCTCCGTTGGTAAACCCGTCGTTATCGGAATCGAGAGCCGCCAAATCGGGTCCCCAAAAAGATTCGTTCCCACCAGGTGTTACTCTTCTGTTTACTTCTTGTCCGAATGCGTTCAGCGGCGAACCGCCTCCGTTGGTATGACAAGTATTACAAGAAAAAGCAGTGCCGTGCGGAATTTTAGAAACACGAAACGAACGTCCGACCAAAAAAACTGTCGAACCGAAAACAAGTAGAATTACCGTTGTTAATAAATATTTTTTCATTGGTTATTCCTTTCTATTTATTAGTGAATAATAATAATTCTAATATAATAAATTTTATTAAAACAAACAAAAAAAAGATGAAAAATCTTTTTTAAATTGTTAATTATTTTTTATGCCGTGTTAATAAGAAACTGTAATAAAATACGTTACATCCAACTTGTTATAACGGAACAAATTGATTAGTATGTTCACTCCGTCCGAAACTGGATTTCGAACGGAAATAACAATAGAAACTCTGTTTCGATTCAATAAATGCAAAGTCCCTTAGGGACGAAATATTTGTAGAATGAAAAACCCTAATAAAATCAGGCTCCGTAGGAGCGATACAAAAATAAAATCAAATAAACGAAACAAAGTTTCGCGCGTTAGTTCCGAACGAAATACAATTTTGTTCGGAGAAAACAAAGGAAGCAATCACCCTGTTGCTGTATAGTCAGCTACTTTCTTAAATAACCTGAGTTAATGGCTTTTTCCCTTCCAATACGCGGATTACATTTTTCGCAGCGAGTTTTGCCATTTCCGAACGTGTTTCAAATGTGCCGCTTCCGAGGTGGGGTAAAAGTATTACATTTTTTAATTTCAAAAATTCCTTTTTTACATTCGGTTCATTTTCGTAAACATCTAATCCTGCGGCAAAAATTTTACCTTTTTTCAATAAATGCAATAATGTTTTTTCATCGATAATCTCGCCTCTTGCCGTATTAATTAAAACCGCACCATCTTTAATCAATTGCATATTCAAAGGATTAAGCAAATGAAACGTTTGCCGTGTAAGGGGAACGTGAAGCGAAATAAAATCGGATGTTTTAAGCAACTTGTTCAATGAAACTTTTTTCGCACCGGTTTCTTTTTCGAATTCTTCTTTTTTTGCTCTTGAATAATAAACAATCTTGCAACCCAAAGCCTTTGCACGCTCTGCCGTTGCCTGCCCAATTCTTCCCGCACCTATTATTCCGAAAATTTTGTTCTTAAAATCTTTCCCTAAAAGTAATTCAGGTTCCCAGCCTTTAAATTTTCCGTTGCGAACCAATTCATCACCGAGAATAAAATTCCGTGCAGCCGCAATTGCAAGACCAATTGCCAAATCCGCTGTGGCATCGGTTAAAATATCGGGAGTGTTTGTTACGATAATTCCTTTTTCTTTTGCGTAATCAATATTTATGTTGTTGTAACCCACCGCATAATTTGCAATTACTTTACATTTTTTCATTGTGTCGATTATTTCTTCATCGAATTTATCGCTTAACATCGAAATTACTGCATCAACATTTTTTACTTTTCGTTTAAGTTCATCTTTGGTTAGTGAACGATTTGTTGCACCTAGCGTAACTTTCCACCCTTTATTTTCAAGTAATTCACGGGCAATATTTGGAATTTTTCGCGTAATTAAAATTTTCTTTTCCATTGTTACCCCATGTTAATTTGCAAATAAAAGTTTTACAATAAATAGTGCAGCAAGAATTCCCGCAACATCAGCCGAAACACCCGCAATTACTGCGTGTCGCGATTTCTTGATATTTACCGAGCCGAAATACAAGGCTAAAACGTAAAATGTCGTTTCCGTGCTTCCGAGTATTGTTGAAGCAAGAACACCGATAAAAGAATCTGCTCCGTGTGTTTTCATCAATTCGCTCATTATTCCGATTGAAGCACTCCCCGAAAGCGGACGCATTAACGCCATTGGCAAAACTTCCGCCGGCATTCCTATTAAATTTGTAATTGGTGATAAAATGTAAACCAAAATATTCATTCCACCGCTTGCCCTGAAAACACCGATTGCAACAAGCATAGCTACAAGATAGGGAATTATCTTAACCGCAATTTCAAAGCCTTCTTTTGCACCTTCGGTAAAAGTGGCGTAAAGATTAATTTTTTTCTTTAATCCATAAGTAAGAAAACCGAAAACTATCAATGGAATAGCAATTACCGAAATGACTTTAATTACAGAAATTATTTGACTTGAATAATTTGAAAGAAACAAAAATTTGATAATTAAAGCGGCGAATAAAATAAATAGAAAGACGAAGCCTACTATTTTCAGTGTTGTGGTGAAATTTATTTTCGAATTGGTTGCTTTACGTTTTGAACGGAATTCAAAAATTTTAGCAACAGTAACTCCGGTAAACGTTGCAATTAACGAACCGAAAAACGATGTGCCGATAATTATTGTTGGGTCGGAACTACCTTGTGCCGCACGAATTGCAATTGCCGTCGCAGGAATAAGAGTTAATCCCGCTGTGTTGATTGCTAGAAATGTGCACATTTCGTTTGTTGCGGTTCCTTTTTCGGGATTAAGTTTATCGAGTTCTTCCATTGCCTTTAATCCGAAAGGTGTAGCAGCGTTTCCAAGTCCGAGAACATTTGCAGAAATATTCATAATCATCGCAGTAAGAGCGGGGTGACCTTCCGGAATATCGGGGAAAAGCTTTTTCATTACCGGGCGTGAAAATTCGGCGATGCGTTTTACAAGTCCCGATTGTTCCGCAATTTTCATAATTCCGAGCCAAAACGCCATAATTCCGATTAACCCAAATGCAATATTCACAGATGTTTTAGTGTAATCCAAAATTGCATTTGTAACGGATTTCATTTTAGTAAAATGTTCTTGAACAAATTTCACCTTTGCCGAAAAAATTGAATCGGAAATTTTTGTTAATGATAAAATTTGAATTTTCGTTGTTTTGGGTTTTTCGAAAAAATGAAAATTTGTTTTGGCGGAAGTATCGGGTAGAACTGATAAATCTATGCGTGAATTTTCGGTAAGTTTTTGACTATTAAATTTGAAATTATTTGAATCAAAAAACGGCTTAATTTCATTGGGGAATTGGAATTTGTAATTTCCTCCATCAAACAAAACTTTTGCATTGTAAGATTTTTCGTAAATAGTTGAATTGTCAATTTCGTTTGAAAAATCGTAAACAAGCGCAAGAGCAATACCAATAGTGATTAGAGAAATCCAGATGTAATTCAACATTGATTTTTCCGTTCAAAATTAAAAAAAGGAAAAGCGTCCGAGAAAGGACGCTTTCTAGAAATCAATTTAAATTAATTTTTGATATAGTGGAAATTGGCTGCACATTTCTTTTACTTCCGCTCTAACTTTTTGCAGGACTTCCTCGTCCTTGTAGTTTTCAACAACCGTATTGATAAATTCGGCAATACGTTCCATTTCCGGTTCTTTCATTCCGCGAGTTGTTGCAGCAGCCGTTCCAATTCGAATTCCGCTTGTGATAAACGGACTTTTCGTATCAAAGGGAATCATATTTTTATTTACGGTAATTCCCGCTTTTTCAAGGGCTTTTTCGGTTTTCTTTCCGCTAATGCCTTTGTTTGTTAAATCAATTAACATTAAGTGATTATCCGTTCCTCCGGAAACAATTTGGAAATCGTATTCCATTAATTTATTTGCTAACGTTTTTGCGTTTTTAATTACTTGTTCAATGTAATCTTTGAAATCATCTTGCAATGCTTCGCCAAATGCAACTGCTTTTGCCATAATTACGTGCATTAATGGACCGCCTTGAATTCCGGGCATAACCGTTCCGTCAATAAGTTCGGACATTAATTTCAGTCTATCGCCTTTCGGTGTTTTAATTCCCAAAGGATTTTCGCGGTCTTTTCCCATCATAATTACTCCGCCGCGAGGTCCGCGTAATGTTTTGTGAGTTGTGGAAGTTACAACATCGCAATAGGGAAGGGGATTATTCAGAAAACCTTTTGCTATTAAGCCTGCCGGATGTGCAATATCCGCCATTAAAAACGCTCCGACTTTATCCGCAATTTCACGGAATTTTGCATAATCCCAATCACGGGAATAAGCACTTGCACCGGCAACAATAATTTTGGGCTTTTCTTTCTTTGCTAAATCTTCTATTAAGTTGTAATCAAGCATTTGTGTTTCTTTATTGAGAGTGTAACCGACAGAGCGATAAATTTTACCGGAAAAGTTTACGAACGAGCCGTGAGTTAAGTGTCCGCCGTGATCCAAACTTAAACCTAAAATCGTATCGCCGGGTTGAAGTAAACTCATATAAACAGCCATATTCGCTTGTGAACCGCTATGAGGCTGAACGTTTACGTATTCGGCGCCGAACAATTCTTTTAATCTTTCGCGTGCAAGTTCTTCCGCCATATCAACGTATTCGCAACCGCCGTAGTAACGTTTGCCCGGGTAACCTTCAGCATATTTATTTGTTAGAACAGAGCCGGCAGCAGCAAGCACTGCGGGACTAACAAAATTTTCCGAGGCAATCAGTTCAAGGTAGTTTTCTTGTCTTTCGAGTTCGAGATTGAAAATCTTAAAAACTTCGGGGTCTTTCGTAAGAAATTCGAACATAATATCCTCTTTGTTTTATTAATGTTTCAATTTTTAAATATATGAACTTTATTGGATAATTTTCAACACGATTAAATTTGTACTTATACAGATTTTTCATTTTAAGGCAATCTAATATTTATATACTTTATTCAATCCTAATTTGATTTTGCTTACTAAAAAGGATAATTTTAAATCTAAAAAGGAAAAATTATGACTACCGAAGAAATTATCCGTAAAGCTCCAAAAGTTCAACTTCACGACCACCTCGACGGCGGTTTACGTCCGCAAACAGTAATTGATATTGCAAAAGAAATAGGTTACGACAAACTTCCGACCGATGACCCAAAAGAATTAGCCGAATGGTTTCATCGCGGTGCAAACAAAGGTAATCTTGTTGAGTATTTACAAGGCTTTGAACACACGCTTGCCGTTATGCAAACGAAAGAACACATCGAACGCGTTGCTTATGAAATGATGGAAGATATGTATAACGACGGTGTTGTTTACGTCGAAACTCGCTTTGCTCCTGTGCTTAATACGCAAGGCGGATTATATATGGATGAAGTTGTAGAAGCGGCTCTTGCCGGTTTGGAACGTGGTAAAAAAGATTTTGGTGTTGGTTACGGCTTGATCTTATGTGCAATGCGTAATATGAAAGATTCTCTCGAAATTGCCGAACTTGCTGTTAACTACCGCCACAAAGGTGTTGTGGGATTTGATCTTGCCGGCGAAGAAGGCGGTTATCCACCGAAAAAACACATCGAAGCGTTTCAATATATTCAACGCGAAAATTTCAATATTACGATTCACGCAGGCGAAGCTTTCGGCAAAGAATCGATTTGGCAAGCGGTTCAATGGTGTGGTGCACATCGAATTGGACATGCAACACGATTAAGCGAAGACTACGTTACAAACGAGGAAGGAAGTGAAATTGTTGGCATGGGCGATTTGGCACAATATATTTTGGATAAGCGAATTCCGCTCGAAATTTGCCTTTTAAGCAATGTTCACACCGGTGCTGTTGATAAACTCGAAAATCATCCGTTTCCGCTTCTTTACAAAAAGCGTTTCCGTGTTTTCTTAAATACGGATGACAGATTAATGAGCGACACAACTTTAACAAAAGAATACAAAATCGCTACCGATTACTTCGGAATAACTTTGGACGACATCGAGAAAATGAACATCAATGCGATGAAATCCGCTTTCATTCATTACGATGAACGTCTCGATTACATTTACAACGTAATTAAACCTGGTTACAAAAAATTAAGAGAAGAATTATTATCGTTGAAAGGATAAACTATGGCAAAAAAATTATTCAAAAATTACAATTTTACTTTTGATAAAAACGAAAAGAAAGTGCTTGTAACCTTTTGCAAGCAAGTATTGAAACAACTTTACGGAAATCCCGATGCGGCAAAACAATCAGCTTTATTTAAATCGATTTTAGATAAGTTGGAATCGGGAAGCGAAGAAATCAAATTGACAAAAAACGAAAAGTACGTACTTACATCGAGCATTAAAGAAAATATTAAATTTTTGCAGAACAAAGTTAAGAGCAGTTCGTTTTTTACAAAGTGGTTTTACAAATCCGTATTAAAACAATATGAAAATTTAATGACAAATCATTTTGAGGAATAAGAAATGGCAAAAAGAATTATCAAAGCCCCGAGAGGCACAGAACTAAATACAAAAGGTTGGATTCAGGAAGCGGCGTTGAGAATGTTAATGAACAACCTCGACCCCGAAGTTGCCGAAAATCCCGATGAATTAATTGTTTACGGCGGTTCGGGAAAAGCCGCTCGCAATTGGGAAGCGTTCGATGCGATTGTCGAATCATTAAAAAATCTCGAAAACGACGAAACGCTTCTTATTCAATCCGGTAAACCGGTTGGAATTTTCAAAACACACACGGATGCACCGAGAGTAATTATTTCCAACGCAATGCTTGTTCCCGATTGGGCAAACTGGGATGAATTCCGTCGCCTCGAAAAATTAGGACTTACAATGTACGGACAAATGACCGCGGGTAGCTGGATTTACATCGGAACGCAAGGAATTTTGCAAGGCACTTACGAAACTTTTGCCGAATGTGCACGTCAGCATTTTGGTGGTTCGCTGAAAGGGAAATTTCTTTTGACTTCGGGAATCGGCGGAATGGGTGGTGCTCAACCGCTTGCAGCAACGATGAACGGTGCGGCTTTCCTCGGCGTGGAAGTAGATAGAAGACGCCTCGAAAAAAGAATTGAAACGGGCTACCTTGATGTTATTGCTAAGGATTTGGACGAAGCGTTGGAACTTGTCCTTGACGCAAAAGCAAAAGGCGAACCGCTTTCGGTTGGACTTGTTGGAAATGCCGGCGAAGTTTTGCCCGAAATTTTACGTCGCAATATTATTCCCGATGTGCTTACAGATCAAACTTCCGCACACGATACTTTGAACGGTTATGTGCCAATGGGAATGACATTTGAGGAAGCGTTGAAACTACGTGCCGAAAATCCGCAAGAATACATTAAGCAAGCGAAATCTACAATAGTCGAGCACGTAAAAGCAATGCTCGAATTCCAAAAGCGTGGTGCGGTAACTTTCGATTACGGAAACAACATTCGTGGCGAGGCAAAAGAAAACGGCGTTGAAAATGCTTTCGCTATTCCCGGATTTGTGCCGGAATTTATTCGTCCGCTTTTCAACGACGGCAAAGGTCCTTTCCGTTGGGCGGCACTTTCCGGAGACCCTAACGATATTTACGAAACCGACAAAGCGGTAATTGAAACTTTTCCCGAAGACGAGGCACTTGTTCGTTGGATTAAAATGGCACAAAAGAAAGTTCATTTTCAAGGGTTGCCTTCGCGTATATGCTGGCTCGGTTACGGCGATAGAGCAAAAATGGGCAAGATTTTCAACGACCTCGTAGCTAGCGGAAAAGTTAGTGCACCGATTGTAATCGGACGCGACCACTTGGATTGCGGTTCGGTTGCTTCACCTTATCGCGAAACCGAAGGAATGAAAGACGGAAGCGACGCAATTGCCGATTGGCCAATTCTTAACATTTTGATGAATACAATCGGCGGTGCAAGTTGGGTTTCGTTCCATCACGGCGGTGGTGTGGGAATTGGAAAATCGTTACACGCAGGAATGGTAATTGTTGCGGACGGAACAAAAGAAGCCGAACGACGCCTCGAACGTGTGCTTACTTACGATCCCGGAATGGGAATTATTCGCCACGCCGATGCGGGCTACGAAAGGGCAATCAACAATGCGAAAAAATTCGGAATAAAAATTCCGATGTTAAAATAAATTACTCAACGGGAAACTTTTGCGAGTTTCCCGTTTTGCTATTCCATTAATTGAGTATAGTTATGCTTGAAAAATTCAGAAAAAGTCTCGAAGAAGGTTATAAGAAATATCTTGAAGTTCACCCTAGAAGCAATGAGAAAATTAAGCCGATGCACAAATGTATTGCGGCAATTTTATTGGAAAAATTAAACAATGTTAATGAAGATTTTGAAATAAAATCATTGGGCATTGGGGACGATAAAGAATATAATTTTAGCGGCAAATATTATTCTAAAAATCTTGATATTACAATTCTTTATAAAGATAATCCTATTTCTGCACTTGGTTTTAAATTCATAACATCCAACTACAAACAAAATTCGAACAATTATTTTGAAGGGATGCTCGGCGAGACAGCAAATCTAAAACGAAATGAGCTTTTATACGGACAAATATTAATTTTTAAACATCAGATGCCTTATTATAGTTCAGATAAAAAAACATTTACAAAGATTGAACATATTAATGAAGAAAATATTAAAAAATATCTTAAACTTTATAACGATAATGTTTTAAATTTATATCATAAGCCCGATTTGTTGTTTATTGCTTTTATTGAAACAGGTGACGAAGAATTGTTTTTAGATGTGATAGAAAAGAATATTGAAATAGATAAAAAAGAATTTCATAAAGATTTGGTTAAAAAAGTAAATGTTGAATTTGTAAATCCTGACGATTTGAATGATGATGATTTTTCTACTGAGATGAAAGAATTTTTAAAGAAAATAGGCAATTTTGAAAAATTTATTAATGCTTTTGTTAATTTGACAAAAGGAAAGACTTACGGGATATAATATGGCATCGTTAGTAAAAGAATATTCAAAAGAAAAGTTGACTGGACAAATTTTTACACCTTTTTTTATAGTCGATAAAATTCTTAACGATGTCGGTTTCAATTCACCAAAAATTTTGGGTAAAACAATTCTTGATCCAGCTTGTGGAGACGGTAAATTTTTAATTAGAATTGCCGAAAAAATTATTCAATATTCTTCTGAAAGTGATTTGCAAAAAAATCTGGAAAAGATTTATGGTTGGGATATTGATGAAAAGGCAATTAATGTTGCTATCAAAAACTTAAACGAGTTAGTAAAACCTTACGGTATAAAGGTAAATTGGAATGTTTACGTAAATAATTCTTTACATTCTGGGCTTTCACATTTTAATTTATTTAATAACGATGTAAATGTTACCGAATTTGATTTTATTGTAGGAAATCCGCCTTATATCCGTATTCAACATTTGGAAAAAGAAGAAAGAAGTTTCATTCAAAAAAATTATTCTTTTTGTAAATCCGGGTCAACAGATATTTATATTGCTTTCTACGAACTTGCGTTAAATTTATTAAAAGATGACGGTCGTTGCGGATATATTACACCTAATACTTTTTTCCATACGGAAACAGCAAAAGACTTAAGAAGTTATTTTTCCACAAGACAGAATTTAATTCAAATTACCAATTACGGCCATTTGCAACTTTTTGATAATGCAACCACATATAGTGCAATAGTAATTTTCGATAAAAAAAGTAGAGAAAAATTTAAATTTCAATACGCGGTTGGGGAAAATCAATTTATAGAGAGGTTTATCAATTTTGCCGAAATCAAAAATAAAAAGTTTTGGCAACTAACTACTCAAAAAATTAGAATCGGGAAAAGAGGAAAACGCCTTGGAGATATTGCGAAAATTCATGTTGGAATTACTACATTAGCGGATAAAATTTATATGATGCCTTTTATCGGGGAAGAAAAAAATTATTTTTTTTTACAATCCAAGTACAACGGAATAATTAAAATTGAAAAAGATATTTTAAAGCCAATTGTTAAAGTTTCTACGTTAAAAACTGCGGATGAACCAATTAAAGAATTTGTACTGTTTCCATACGAAAAAATTAATGGAAAACATAAGATTATTGAAGAAAGTAAACTTGTCGAAAATTATCCTTTGGCATATAAGTATTTATTATCAGTTAAGGATTTATTGTTGAAAAGAGATAACGGAAATCCAAATCCCGTTGCGTGGTATGCTTTTGGAAGAACACAAGGTTTGGATACAACCTTTGGGGAAAAAATTCTTTTTTCGCCAATGAATAAAAAACCAAATTTTATTTATCATAAAAATAAAGAAGCAACATTTTACTCTGGTTATTGTATCAAATACGATGGTGATTATAATTTTTTATTGAAACAACTTAATTCGGATAGAATGTATGAATTTATAAAAATTTCATCTCGTGATTTTCGTGGTGGTTGGAAAGCATACAATAAAAAAATTGTACAAGAATTTATTATTTACGAAATATAAATAGAAAGGAGAAACCAAAATGAAAGTTTTAGTTGCAACTCAAAAGCCGTTTGCCAAAGTAGCGGTTGAAAAGATTAAAGAAATTGTGGAAAATGCCGGCTACGAATTTGCTTTGCTCGAAAAATACGAGAGCAATGACGAATTCCTAAATGCCGTAAAAGATGCGAATGCGTTGATTGTACGCAGCGATAAAGTTACTCGTGAAGTTTTTGAAGCTGCGACTGAATTAAAAATTGTAGTTCGTGCA
>CAYZGB010000024.1:0-19982 GCA_964477915.1 uncultured Melioribacter sp.
AATTTGGTAGAAAGAATTCTATCGTAAGGCGTTGGACTTCCGCCACGTTGCAAATGTCCGAGAATAGTGTAACGAGTTTCAAGTCCGGTTTCTTCTTCAATTTTTTTAGCAACGTAACGTGCAATTCCGCCAAGCTGAATTGGATCGGTGCGTTTTTTATCAATTTCTTGAATTACCATTTCTTCGCCTTCGGGACGAGCACCTTCGGCAACGCAGACTATACTGAATTTCTTCCCAACTAAATGGCGACGTTTTACTTTTTCGAAAACCAAATCCCACTTGAAAGGGAACTCCGGTAAAAGAATAATATCTGCTCCACCGGCTAATCCTCCGTGTAAAGCAATCCAACCGGCATATCTTCCCATCGTTTCCAAAACCATTACTCTATGGTGGGAAGAAGCCGTAGTGTGAAGCCTATCCAAAGCCTCGGAAACTACATAAACAGCGGAATTGTGTCCAAAAGTAACATCCGTAGCGTCGAGGTCGTTATCGATTGTTTTTGGAACACCGATAATGTTCAAGCCCATTTTAGAAAGCTTATGTGCAATGTGCATAGTTCCGTCGCCACCAATAGCAATCAAAGCGTCCAATCCCCAAGCTTCGTAATTTTGAACAACCGCTTCGGAACGATCTACAATTTGAATTTCGCCATTAATTTCTTCGGGAAAATGAAACGGGTCACCTTTGTTTGATGTTCCGAGGATAGTACCACCTTGTGCTAAAATTCCGGAAACATCTTTATCATAGAGAATATTACCACGACCTTCAACAAAACCCTCAAAACCGTCACGAATACCCCAAACGTGAAGTCCGTTATCGTGAGCCGGTTTTACCACTCCACGAATTACAGCATTTAAGCCCGGGCAATCGCCACCGCCGGTCAATATTCCAATTCTTTTGACGCCGGATTTTGCCATTTTTTACTCCGATTAATTAATATTAGAAATTCCAATTTCATTATCGTAAAAATTATCGAATTTTCGAAAAATTTTTAAAATGCAATTTCATTATTCTGTGCAATCTTTCCGTTCCGTATTTTTCAATTATTATTTTACCAATTTTATCTACTTCGTTGGATGCACCTTTGGGCAAGGTAATTCCATCTCTTTTTTTTAACTTAAAGTTTATTTCGTCAAACCAACGGTTTACCTCCGCACGTGCTAAAATTGAAGCAGCGGCAACTCCCGGATATTTTTCGGCTTTTGTTTCTTTGTAAAATGTTACATTCTTAAATTTTTCTTCCGCTTCAAGTTCCAATTGTCGATTGGAAAATTTATCGATTACAACAAAAGAAACATCGAATTTTTTTAACAAAGGTTTAATTGCTTGCGAATGCGAATAAGCAAGAAGTTTATTGAGATTTCTGCCTAATTTATCGTAAAGTTGATTATATTTTTCGGGTAGCAAAACAAATATGGAAAAATTTTCGGGAAAGTTTTCTTTTATCTTATCGGCAATTTCATTGATTTGATTATCGGAAAGAGTTTTGCTATCTCTAACATTTAATTTTATTAACTCATTGGAAATTTCTTCATTAACAAAAAACGCCGCCGTTACCAAAGGTCCGAAAAAATCTCCTTTCCCGCTTTCGTCGCTTCCAATGTATTTCTGTGGAATATTTTCTTGGACAACATCTTCAAAAAAATTATTTTCGCCAATTATTAATTCGTTCAACGTTTTATAAAGCTCGGTTTCTTTATTTCCTTGCAAAATGGTTTTTACACCTTTTTTACCAAAGTAAACTTGTACTTTAACGTTTATATTATCTTTGCTAACAACAAATTCGTAATTGTAATTTCTTTCAACCAATGGTGAGAGAAATAAATCATTATTTTCAATTAGATTATTATAAAACCTATTAATTTTTTCTTTTGCTTTTTCTTTAATATTCATATTGAATTTATTTATTCGTTACATTTAATATTTTAAAATCGAAATTATCAAAAAACGATGAAAATTTTCCAACTAATTGCAGTGATTATGAAAACAAAACTTATTTACGTATCGCTAATACTTTTATCCATTTTAAGTGGTTGTGCAAAAAACAAAAAGATAATTGCAACTGTAAACGATAAACAAATAACATTTAAGGATTTCAAAAACCGTTACGAAGATTTTCTTCTTTCTACCGGAATTAAAGATAATTACCCAAATCGTCGCAATATTCTAAACAGTATGATTACCGAAATTCTCCTTTATTATTACGATGATAACGATTCGGTTTTTAATAATCCGGAATTTCGCAAAGAGAAAAAATGGATTGAGGACCAAACCGTGCTTGGCTATTTGCAGGATAGAGAAATTTTCGCAAAACTTTCAGTTACCGAAAAAGAATTGCGCCAGACTTTTTTAAGATTAAATCAACGTGTGGCGGCAAGGCATTTGTACGCACCCACATTGGAAGAAGCAAATGAACTTTACGATTTATTACAACACGGTGCCGATTTTAATTTGCTTGCAAGACAAGTTTTTACCGATTCTACTTTGCGGAATAACGGCGGTTACTTAGGTTATTTCACTTGGGGCGATATGGACCCGAATTTCGAAAATGTTGCATTCACCTTAAAAATCGGTGAAATTTCGAAGCCGGTAAAAACCGAAGAAGGTTACAGCATCATCAAAGTTGAAGATAGAATAACGCGTCCGATTATTACCGAAAACGAATTTTTGAATAAGAAAAATCAAGTAAAAAGAGTTTTGCTTATCCGCAAAAAAAGACCGGCATTACGTAAATATTTGAATAGCTTAATTGAAATCGATAAGATAAAATTTAATGATAACGCAATTAAAAAAATTGAAGACGAAATCAAGAAAACTTTTAGTATTAAGAACAACGAAAAAATAAATTATTCCGATAACGAAACGGCAAGTAATTACAAAGGAAAAACATTTTCCGTCGGTGAAATTTTACGAAGAATTGAGAGCATTCCGTATTATCACAGAAGCAAAATTAAAGATGCAAGAACAATTAAAACAGCAATAAAGGGATTTTACTTGCACGATGCATTGATGAACGTTGCCAAAGAAAAAGGATATTTGGATTTGCCGATTGTAAAAAAGAAAGAACATCAATATTTAATAAATGTGTTTATGCGTTATAAAATGAACTACATTGCCGAGAATGCAAACATTCCCGATTCGCTTGTCCGTAGTTTCTACAAAGAAAATATAGAGTATTTTTCAACTCACGACAAATACAATCTACGCGAAATTATCGTTGCCCGTAAATCGCTTGCCGATAGTTTGTTTAATGTAGTAAGTAAACAACCAGCAAAATTCCCCGATCTTGCACGAAAATTTTCCTTGCGGAAATACACTGCGGAAAATGGTGGTGAACTTGGATTTGTTCCAATTACAAAATTAGGTTTGTTGCGTAAAATAATAATCAATAAAAAACCGGGTGAAATTTTTGGGCCAACTAAAATTGCCGATACTTACGGTGTATTTCAACTGATTGCTAAGAAGAAGGGAGAAGTAATTCCTTACGAAAAGGTGAAAGAACAAGCAAAACAAATTGCAAAATTTTACTACCGAAAAAGAAGTTTCAGAAAATATATGGATAAAATATTTTCCCGTAATCACGTAGAGATTAACGATAGTTTGTTGAAAAATTTTAAAACCGAAATTTAATTCGCGTATTCGTGGCGTTTATTTTAATTAAAGAGAAAAATTTCGTAAAAGATATTTCCTAAATGATTATTTTAATAAATTGTAAAAAATTTTTGTTGAATTTGAATTAAGGAAATCAAATGGCGAAAAAAGTTAAAACCGTAAGTGTTTCGAACACAAAAAAAACGGTTGAAAAAAAGGATAAAGCAACAGGCAAAGTTGAGTTTAAGGATTTTTGGGGAACTAAAAATATTATTTTTCTCGTAATTGGAATTGTGTTTCTTGTAATCGGATTTTATTTAATGTCCGTTCCGCCGTGGGATAGTAATGCGGCACTTAATTATTCCCCGTTATTTCTGCTTGTCGCATATTTAATATTTTTCCCCGTTTCGATTTTAATTAAAAAGAAAAAGTGAAATGTTCCTTGCAAAGGTTAAAGGGAATGTTGTTTCGACGCAAAAAAACCAATACTTAAAAGGGCATAAGCTTCTTGTTGTTCAACCTGTTGATTTGGAGGGCAACTTTACTCAAGAAAAAGAATCAATTGCACTCGATTTAATTGACGCCGGAATTGGCGATATGGTTCTGGTAGTAAAAGAAGGTGCCGCCGTTCAACAAATTTTAGGGCACAAAAACGCACCGGTAAACACAATGATTGTTGCAGTAGTTGACGATTTGGAAGTAGAAGAATAATAAATTAAAAATCCGTGAAAGAAAAAGAACTTGCTTTAATTTCGCATTTGCTAACCGTAGATGGAATAGGGACGAAAACAATTCTTGCTCTTACCGAAAAATTCGGCACGGCAGAAAATATTTTAAACGCCGGATTTGCCGAACTGATTAAAGTTTACGGATTGAACGAAACACTTGCCAAACGGATTTTAAACTCGAAAAAAGATATTGAAAAATCGGTAGCTAAATTTGAAAAAGATTTCGAAACACTTGGAAAATCCGGTGGAACAATAATTTCGTATTGGGATGAAAAATATCCCGAACTACTTAAAAATATTGGATTCCCTCCGCTTCTTTTATACATAAAAGGAAATGTTGATTTGTTATCTTCGCAAGGAATTGCGATTGTTGGGACGCGAAAAGCTTCGCACTACGGAATTAAACAAGCGGAATTTTTTGCTGAGGAATTAGCCAAAAACAAACTTACAATTGTTAGCGGACTTGCACGGGGCATCGATACTTACGCACACAAAAGCACACTGAAAAACAACGGAAATACAATTGCGGTTCTCGGCAACGGACTCGATTACGTTTATCCGCCGGAGAATAAAAATCTTTACAAAGAGATTGCCGAAAAAGGCTTGCTTGTTTCCGAATATCCGCTTGGAACACTTCCCGATGCGGTTAATTTCCCGAGACGAAACAGAATAATTTCCGGACTTACATTAGGAACTCTTGTAATTGAGACCAAGTTGACAGGCGGTTCGCTTTTGACAGCCTCTTATGCTTTGGAACAAGGTCGCGAAGTTTTTGCTGTGCCAGGGAACATTACTTCGCCACAAAGTGAAGGAACGAATCGATTAATTCAAAAAGGTGAAGCAAAACTTGTTACAAATGTTGATGATATTTTAAGTGAACTTAAAATTTCTTTTGAGAATACCTTCTCCGAAAGTGAATTACTCCGAAAAGATATTGCTTTACTTGATGTTTTTGAACAGAAAATTTATGAAATACTTTCGGATAAACCGCAACATTTGGAAGCAATTGCGGAGAAGACAAATTTTTCTATTCCCGAAACTTCGGTTTATTTGCTTAATCTCGAACTGAAAGGATTTGTAGAACAACTTCCCGGTAAATATTTTGTGATAACGTAAGTTTTTTCCTATTTTTGTACTCTTTAAATGATTTTTACTTAATCTTTTGCGGAAGTGGCGAAATTGGCAGACGCGCTAGACTTAGGATCTAGTCCCGCAAGGGGTGGGGGTTCGAGTCCCCCCTTCCGCACAATTTTTAATAATAGTTAATACGAGGTTAAATTGGAAACAAAATTAAATAACTTGTCCGATTATCTCCGCGAGGTTGAAGTTACACTTGGTTACGATGAAATTAAAGACGAAATCGAAAAAGCTTACAAAGCGGAACAAAAGAAAATTTCGATGCCTGGATTTCGTAAAGGCAGAGTTCCAATATCGTTAATAAAAAAGTATTACGGCGATGCAATTGAATACAAAGCTGCTGAAAAAATTGCAGAAAAAAAAGCTTGGGATGCAATTGACGAAACAGGCGAAAAACCGATAAGCATTCCTAAATTTACGGAACTCGATTACAAAGGAAAAGACGGGCTTGTTTTCAAAGTTGAATTTGAAGTTAAGCCGAAAATAGAACCGAAAGATTACACCGGTTTGGAAATCGAAAAAATCATTTTTGATGTTAAGAATGAATATATTGAAGAAGAATTAAAACGATTGCAAAAATCGAAAGCAACCTACGAAGAAGCGGAAACTGTTGAGAATAAAAATTTTAGAATTTATGCCGATTTACAAAGAGTTGACGAAAACGGAGAACCGGTAAAAGATAATGAGCCGGCAAAAGATATGTTAATTGATTTAAGTGAGAAAAATGTAAACCAACAGATTGTTGAAAATGTAATTGGTAAAAAAGTTGGCGACGAATTTGAATTTACTTTTGAAGACGAACACAAACACGGCGAGGAAACTCACAAAGTAACCTACCGTTACAAAGGAATAATTAAGAAAATTGAAAAAATAGTTTTGCCGGAAATAACCGACGAATTTATTAAGGAAGTTACAAACGGCAAACACGAAACTGTTGATTCTTACAAAGAAGAAATCTACAAGTATTTTAAGGATTACTACGATAAAGAATCCGAAGAAATTATGCTAAACTCACTGCTTACCAAAGTTTCCCAAAATAATGATTTCGATGTTCCGGAAGGACACATTGAATTGGTGCTTAAGAGAATGGTTGATTACGAAATTGAAAATGCAAAACGCTACAATCAACCTGTGCCGGATGAAAATCAGTTACGTGAGCAATTGAAAGATAAAGCAAAATGGAATGCCAAATGGCAACTTCTTATGGAAGCAATTGCCGAAAAAGAAGGCATTAAAGTTACTGACGATGATTTGAAAAAACTTGCAGAAGAAGAAGCAGATAAGACTGGCATTTCCGTTGAAAAATTAATCAATTATTACAAAGATTCCGGTAAGGAAGCAACCTTACTCGAAGATAAAGTTATTGAGTTTCTTAAAGAAAACAATACAATAAAAGAGATTACTGTGGAAGAAAAAGAAAAACAACTTGCCGAAAAGAAAAAAGCGGAAGAAGAGAAAAAAGAGACGGAGGCAAAATCTGATGAATAAAGATGAAATTTATGCACAACTTGTTCCTTACGTAATAGAACAAACCGGACGTGGCGAACGCGGAATGGATATTTTTTCCCGTTTGTTGCGGGAAAGAATAATTTTTCTCGGAACGGCAATTGACGACCACGTTGCAAGTCTTGTAATTGCACAATTACTTTTCCTCGAAGCCGAAGATCCGGATAAAGATATTTATCTTTACATTAATTCCCCCGGTGGAAATGTTTCGTCGGGACTAGCGATTTACGATACAATGCAATACATTCGTCCCGATGTTTCGACAATCTGCGTAGGAATGGCCGCAAGTATGGGTGCGGTTTTGCTTGCTGGCGGAGCAAAAGGGAAACGGACTTCGCTACCCAATTCGAAAATTATGATTCACCAACCCTGGGTTGGCGGCTTGCAAGGACAAACAACCGATATTGAAATTCACGCCCGCGAAATGGTAAAATCGCGTGATAAACTTTACAATATTCTTGCGTTTCATACCGGAAAATCGGTTGAAGAAATTGCAAAAGATTGCGACAGAGATTATTATCTAACAGCGGAAGAAGCTAAAGAATACCGTTTGATTGATACGGTTTTAACAAGCAGAAAGAAAAATAAAAACGAGAAAAAATAAATCCATTTAATTTTACGCTCCCATAACGGCTGTTTCAATTGAAGTTTTTTTACTTCGGTTGAAACAGCCTTTTTTATGCAAAAAACGATGTAATTTATTTGGTAAATTCTTGCCTCAAATTACAAATGTGGGAATTCCCCCACAATGGTTATGAAAATTAAAAGGTGTATTTTAAAACCACATTATTATTTTATTCGTCTAAAAGATGTCTTTTAGGAAACAAATTGGAGAAAACTATGAGTGAACCTCAATTCAATGAAAAAGATGATGCTCAGTTCGGAAATCAAGAAAATTCAAGTGAAGAAATGATTGAAGAAATTTTGGAAAAGGATAATCGTCCAAGCTTAATCGACAAATTTTCGGGAATATTTATCTCTCCTTCCGATTTATTTGAAAACATAAAAAAGTCATCTCCTCATTATTCCGATTGGCTCTATCCTATATTATTATTTGTAATTATTGCTGCTTTAGTCAATTTTCTCTCAATGTCCGACCCGGAAATTTCGATGAAAATTGAAGAAAAACAAATGGAAAAAATCGAGAAAAATTTCGATGAGCTTGTAAAAGAAGGAACTATGCCACGTGAAACCGCTGATGAACAATTGGAAACTATCCGAGAAAATATTGATAAACAAATGCAAAACGGAAAATACATTCAAGCATTAAGTTTACTTGTAGTTACATTTGTGTTTTTCTTTGTACTTACGGGATTTTATTATCTTGTAATTCGTTTTGGTTTAAAAGGGAAAGGGAATTATTTTGCTGCAATGACAGCATACGGATTACCCTATTATATTCTTGCGTTGGAATTTGTAGTAGTTTTACTTTATGTTTTTCTAACAAAAAATCCCGCCTCAAATTTAAGCGTAGCCACGTTACTTAATTATAGCAAGGATTCTTATGCGGGAATTTTGCTTGACAAACTGGATATTTTCGGAATTTGGTTTTATTATTTAATTTCTCTTGGTTTTTCAAAACTATTTGAAACCAACTTAAAAAAGACCGTGGTTACAATCTTTGCAATTTGGATAGGAGCAAGTCTGTTTTTCCATTTCCTTGCCGAACAGATTTCATTTTTGAAATTTTTCGGATTATAAGAATAAACTGGTAAAATTCTACACTTCTTCAAAGGGACGACATTATAGTTGTCCCTTTTTATTTTCCCACTATATGAAATTCTTTTTTCATCAACTGTGTTTTTAACGGATTGTAAATTTGGAAAAAAGATTGCAAAATTTTAAATTGGCTTACTTTTTTAAAAATATGGAGATTATCTTTTATGGGAGCGAAAAAAGATTTTAAGACTATTCCTGAAATGTTCAAGTATATGACGCTTGAATACGGGAAAGGAAAAAGTGACGCTGCGTTGATGGTAAAACGTAGCGGTAAATATGTTGGAATTACATACGACGAACTTTACGAACAAACCGAATCGTTTGCTCTCGGTTTGGCTTCACTCGGTGTAAAAAAAGGCGATAAAATTGCAATGATTTCCGAAAATCGTCCGGAATGGGTTTACACCGATATGGCAATTCTCGGATTGGGTGCAATTAACGTTCCTCTTTATCCAATATCAACTGCCGACACAGTTAAATTTATTTTGGATAACTCCGAAAGCAAAGGAATTGTTGTTTCGAATAAATTTCATTTAAATAAAGTTCAAAAGGTTTGGAAAGGTTTACACAAACTTAAATTCATCGTAATGATGAATAACGAAGATGTTTCGGAATATGGTGCTAATGTTTACAATTTCGAACAAGTTCAGGAACTGGGGCGTCAATTTAAGAACGAAGAACCCGATTATTTTTATCATTCTCTCGATATTTCTAATAAAGATGAACTTTGCACGTTAATTTACACGTCGGGCACAACCGGTGAACCGAAAGGCGTAATGCTTACACATTGGAATATTTTATCTAATGTTCATGCGGTTCATCAAGTCTTACATGTTGACGAAAACGACTTATTCCTTTCGTTTTTGCCACTATGTCACGTTTTTGAAAGAATGGCTGGATATTATTTCCCGTTTTCCGCCGGTACTACAATTGCTTATGCTGAAGGTATTGAAAAAATAGCAACAAATTTACTTGAAGTTAAACCTACCGTAATGACCGCTGTTCCGCGTTTGTTTGAGAGGATGTATTCTAAAGTTGTCAAAAAAATAGAGAAAGAACCACCGAAAAAACGTAAAATTTTTGAGTGGGCAATTAACATTAGTAAAGAATATCACAGATTAAAACGCGAAAGCCGTTCAATTCCAATTACATTAAATTTAAAATACAAAACAGCAAGAAAACTTGTAATTGATAAATTGTACGCAATTACCGGTGGACGTTTACGTTTCTTTGTTTCCGGTGGGGCGGCATTGCCTCGGGATCTCGGTGAGTTTTTCGAAGCCGCGGGAATGTTGATAATCGAAGGTTATGGATTAACTGAAACCTCTCCTGTGCTTACTTGTAATCGCGAAAACGATTATAAATTCGGTTCTCCCGGCAAAGTTATTCCTGGTGTTGAATTAAAAATTGCTTCCGACGGTGAAATTCTTGCAGCAGGACCAAATATTATGCAAGGCTATTTCAAAAATAAAAAGGAAACCGAGGCGGTTCTTAAAGACGGCTGGTTCCATACGGGCGATATTGGAGTTTTCGATGCAGAAGGTTTTCTTATTATTACAGATCGTAAGAAAAATCTTTTTAAAACTACTGGCGGTAAATACGTTGCTCCAACACCAATTGAAAATATGTTCCTCGCAAGTAAATATATCGAGCAATTTGTTTTAATTGGCGATAGAAGGATGTACGTAACTGCGTTGATTGTCCCGGATTTCGAAGCATTGAAAGAATACGCAGATGCTCACCGCATTCCTTACAATGACCCTAAAGAATTAGTTAAACTCAAACAAATTGAAGATATGCTTAATAAAGAATTGGCACAATTCCAGAAAAACCTTGCTAATTTTGAACGTGTAAGGAAATTTACATTACTCGATAAACCTTTTACGGTTGAAGATGGCGAGTTAACACCAAAACTTTCGGTTCGCCGTAAAGTTATTGAAGAACGCTACCGCGATTTGATTGACGAAATGTACAAATAATTTTTTTCGAATATTTTGTTCAAGCCGTTGCTTTTAGGCGACGGCTTTTTTTATTAAATTTTATCAAGAAAGGAAATAATGAAATACAAATTATTGCTCTTTGATGCTGATGGAACGCTTTACGATTTTGAGAAATCCGAAAAATATGCTTTACGTAAAACCTTTGAAGATTTCGGATTAAAATATAGCGAAGGAAAAATTTTGCCTTTGTTTAAGGATGTTAATCTAAAAATTTGGAAAGAATTTGAACGTAACGAAATAACAGCGGAAAAATTAAAAATACAAAGGTTCAGTAGATTTCTTAATAGATTAAATATCGATAACATTTCACCGGAGGTAATTGGGAAAAAATACACTGAAAATTTGGCGGAAGAAAATTCTCTCTTACCCGGAGCGGAGGCTCTGATTAATGAACTTGCGGGAAAATTCAATCTTGTGTTAATTACAAACGGACTTTCCTTTGTGCAAAGAAAAAGATTGTATAATTCGCCACTAACTAAATATTGGAAAGAAATTGTAATTTCCGAAGAAGTCGGTTTTACTAAACCAAACAAGGAAATTTTTGAATATACTTTTGAAAAAATCGGATGTACTAATAAAAGTGAGGCATTGATAATTGGAGATAATTTATCCTCGGATATTTTAGGAGGAATTAATTACGGAATTGATACTTGCTGGTTTAATCCAAAAAAAAATCCGAATAATTCCGAAATACATCCAACTTACGAAATTGCAAAACTATATCAATTAAAAGAAATTGTACTTAAAGATTAACTATTGAAAAAACAATCAAAAATCTCTTCTTTCAAAAAAGTATTTTTTCTTATTTTCGGAATTGCTATGCGTATTAACTTTATCAGAAAAAAAATTATGGAGTTTGTATGTTTAAGAATCACCCGAAAGGATTACCTGTTCTATTTTTTACCGAAATGTGGGAACGATTCGGATTTTACACAATGCTTGCAATTTTCGTCCTTTATTTGCAAGAAAATTTTCATTGGGATACAACAACCGTAACAAGTATTTATGGTATGTTCCTTGCCTTCGTTTATTTTACGCCAATAATCGGAGGCTGGATTGCAGATAATTTTCTCGGATACGGAAAAACTATTACAATCGGTGCAATTACAATGGCAATCGGTTATGCGTTGCTTGCAATTCCAACGCATTCCGCCGTTCAAGTTTATTCGGCACTTGCGGTAATTGCAATTGGCAACGGATTATTTAAGGCAAACATTTCCGTATTGGTTGGTAATCTTTATTCTCACGCCGATGGTTCAATTAAGGATGCCGGCTACAATATTTTTTATATGGGAATAAATATCGGAGCGTTTTACGCACCGCAAGCTGCAAATGCAGTGAAAACTTTTATGATTAACCATTTTGGTGCAACTATGGCACAAGGTTACAATGCCGGTTTTGCCGTTGCAGGAATCGGAATGGTTCTTTCGTTAGTTATTTTTACTTTGTTCCGCAAGTATTACAAGGAAGCCGATTATCAATCGAAGCATAATCCTAATACCGAACGCGATATTCAACTAACGCCGAAAGAAGAAAAAGAGAGAATTGTTGCACTGCTCACGATTTTTGCAATTGTTGTTTTTTTCTGGATGTCGTTTCACCAAAACGGAGCGGCACTAACGCTTTTTGCACGCGATTACACTAATCACATTGTAGATAAATTTACATTTATTTTATTTGACTTTCTCGGCATTCACGCTGTTCTTGCTATTTTATTAGGCGGCGGATTTTTACTTTTTAATAAAAATTTATCGTCGAAAGCAAAAGCCTATTCTTTGCTTGCTGTTGTTGCCGGCGTCCTTATTATCGTTTACAAATTATCAAGCCTAAGTGATACAAACGAAATTTCGCCGGAACAATTCCAAGTTTTCAATCCTATGTTCATTGTTTTGCTTACGCCGATTATTGTAGGATATTTTCGCTTTTTAAATAAAAAAGGGAAAGAACCTTCTTCGCCTGGCAAAATCGGATTGGGAATGCTTTACACCGCTGCTGCGTTTGGGGTAATGGTGCTTGCAAGTTACGGACTGCCTGCTTCTCACACATTAAACGGACAGCCCTCGCCGATTACGGTTTCGCCATTTTGGTTAATTTCTTCTTATTTTATTATTACAATCGGCGAACTGCATTTAAGTCCGATGGGACTTTCATTTGTATCGAAAGTTGCACCGCCTAAAATCAAAGGTTTGATGATGGGATTGTGGTTCGGTGCAACCGCAGTTGGGAATTACCTTTCCGGCTTTGTGGGAAGATTTTACGAAAACTGGGAACTTTGGCAATTCTTTGCATTGCTTGTTACAACTTCGTTATTATCCGCATTGTTATTAAGGCTTACTCTTAATCGATTGAAAAAAGCAACGGAAGGATAAAATGACGCAATACATAATTTACGAAGACGAAAAAACAAGTAATTTTAATCCGCTTGTTTATTTTAGACCAGTTTACGAATTACGCTGCGGAATTTTTACATTGCGTGAAAAAGCGGAAATTCTATTCAGCGAAAAATTCGATTTGCACTCGCGTAAATTTTTACAAAATGTTCTCG
Organism: uncultured Melioribacter sp.; assembly: GCA_964477915.1. GTDB lineage: Bacteria > Bacteroidota > Ignavibacteria > Ignavibacteriales > Melioribacteraceae > WGAL01. Next base: position 13,227 of record CAYZGB010000024.1, read on the forward strand.
AAGAAAAATTTCCGGAACGAAAGATAAATCGATTTACCGGCGATGAAATGATTTTCCTTAACGGGCGAGCGATTTTTAACGATAAAACTGCGAAAGCAATTAAAGATGCACCGGTAAATACTGCCTTTATTAATAATGGTGAAGTTGTTGCGGCAAAGGTTACAAAAAAAATGTTTGTGGAATTGTTTAACGAATTTGAACTTCTTGATTTTAACAACGCGCGTGAAAAATTAACAAACGTTGACGTACAAGTAAAAACTCTTAGTTACGTTTGGGATGCGATTTACGAAAACGGAAGTGAAATTATTTCCGACGCTTCCCAATTTTTTAATAAACGAAAAAATCAGAATAATCTAAATTACGAAGGCGTTTGGTTTTTAAATCGTGAAAATATTTTTATTGGGGAAAATGTTAAGATTTATCCCACAGTTGTTCTCGATGCTTCCGACGGTGCTATTGTTATTGATGATAATGCGGTAATTATGCCACAATCGGTAATTCAAGGACCTGCGTATATCGGAAAGAAAAGCATTGTGAAAATCGGTGCGAAAATTTATCACGAAACTACAATCGGCGAAGTAAGTAAAGTTGGTGGCGAGGTCGAAAATTCGATAATTCATTCGTATTCGAACAAACAGCACGACGGATTTTTAGGACACGCATATTTGGGCGAATGGGTAAATCTCGGTGCATCAACAAACAATAGCGATTTAAAAAACAACTACGGAAAAATTTCCGTAAAACTAAACGGAAAAAGCGTCGATACCGGTTTGCAATTTCTCGGACTGATTATGGGGGATCACAGCAAAACTGCAATCGGGACTTTATTTAACACGGGAACGATTGTCGGCGTAAGTTCAAATATTTTCGGTGCGGGATTTCCTCCTCGTGCAATTCCTTCGTTTGCTTGGGGCGGCTCGGATTTTATTAAAGAATACAAATTGGAAAAAGCGATTGAAGTTGCGGAAATTGTAATGTCCCGTAGAAAAATTGAATTAACCGCTTCAATGCGAAAATTGTTTGAATATGTTTTTGAATCTACAAAAAACGAAAGAAGAAGTTTGAGAGGGAAGTGATTTAACTTAATGAGCAAAATCACAAATAAGATATTAATGTTGCTTTTTACTTGCAAATCAGCATCATTCATTTTATATTAAAAATATGAAAATGAAAAATGTAAATATTTTATTGATTTTATTACTTCTTGCGGTTGGCGAAATTATCGCAAGTGCAAATTTATTGATGTTCAACGCACACAGCGAGGGTGATAATATAATTCTAACTTGGCAAACCGCCGAAGAAGACGGAACAATGGAATTTGTTATTCAACGCAGAACGTTGAACGGCTCGTTTTTTGATATTGATAGAGTTAAAGCAAAGGGCGATAATTCGTTTTATTCTTACACGGACGAAGATGTGTTTTCCAAAGAAAACGGAATTTACATTTATCGTTTGAAAATCGTTAATTACAATCCGAATATTCCACCGACATTTAGCGACGAAGTTACGGTTTCGCATAACGTTTCGAGCGTAAAAAGAACTTGGGGAAGCATTAAAGCTTTATTCCGTTAAAATGATTCACACCGATATTCCGATTATTCTTGCCTCAAAATCTCCACGAAGAAAAAAATTGTTAAAGCAAATCGGTTTAAATTTTCGCACAATCAAAATTGATGTAAACGAAACATTTAATCCTTCCGAAAAACCATTTCGAATTGCGAAAAAATTATCGCTACAAAAAATGAATGTGGCGAAAAACAAAGTCAATAATTCATTAATTATTACTGCTGATACAATTGTTGTTTTGGACGGGGAAATTCTCGGCAAGCCAAAGGGCGAAACCGATGCCGCCCGAATGTTGAAAAAGTTAAGCGGGAACAAACACTACGTTTACACCGGTTTTTCGGTATTAAATCAACAAAAAAATATTTTAATTACCGATTACGAAAAAACATGCGTAAAATTCAGAGAACTTGGCGAAACTGAAATAATCGAATATGTAAAAGGCGGAAGCCCGCTCGATAAAGCCGGAGCGTACGGCATTCAAGATGATTACGGTGCTGTTTTTGTTCAGAAAATTTCGGGATGTTACTACAATGTAGTTGGCCTGCCTCTTGCAAAACTTTACATTGCATTGCAAAAAGTTTTGGAAAATGAGTAAGTACACAAAATATTTATTTCCCACAATAATTCTCTCCGCAGCTTTTTACATTTTACTTTCCATTTACGGCGATTTCGAAAAAATAGAATCGTTATTTAATCAAATTAGTTTCCCTTTTTTAATTTCACTACTTTTACTTTCGCTTGCCAATTATTTTACAAGATTTCTGAAGTGGCATTATTATTTGAACACAGTAAACAAAAGCGTAAATTTTTTTGAATCGTTTTTGGTTTTTAATTCCGCACTTGCGTTAAGTTTTTCACCCGGGAAAATCGGAGATTTGATTAAATCCGTTTTCTTAAAGGAAAGTCACAACATCGAAATTAGTAAAACCGCTTCTATTGTTCTAGTAGAACGGATTACGGATTTTACTTCGTTGTTATTAATTTCAATAAGTGGTGTTTTTGCCTTTGGTTACGGAGGGAAAGTCATTTCGGTTGTAACGATTTTCTTTTTACTATTAATATTAATTTTAAGTAACCCGAAATTAGGCAAGCCAATTGTTTTGTATTTTGGTAATATTAAATTTTTAAGAAAATTTTCCGAACCTTTCCTTACAGCATACGATACTTCAAAAAATTTGCTTTCGCCGAAAAAATTATTTTGGATGACGTTACTTTCCATTATTGCTTGGGCATTTGAATGTTTGGGATTTTACTTTATTCTAATTAACTTTAAAGTTCAAATTTCCGTATTTGGAGCATCGTTTATTTACGCATTTTCTACAATTGTCGGTGCAGTTACAATGCTTCCTGCGGGAATTGGATTTACCGAAGGTTCTTTAACATTTTTGTTAATTGAAAACGGTTCAACAAAAAGCGTTGCTGTTGCCTCCACTTTGTTGGTTCGACTTGTTACTTTATGGTTTGCCGTTGTTTTTGGAATAGCGAACTTATTTCTGTATAAGTTTTATAAAAGGATGTAAATTATAAATTAAAATTATAGGAGGTCATAAAATGGCTGATCAAAATGAAGGATTGGGAAAAGGTTTATTACTCGGGTTTTTAACCGGCGGAATAGTCGGTGCGGTTATTGGATTGCTTTATGCTCCAAAATCGGGTAAAGAATTAAGAAGCGACATTAAAGAAAAGACCGATGATTTATTGGAAGAAGCGGAAAAAGTTCTTGACAATGCAAAAGAAAAAGCCGATGAAATTATTAACGAAGGAAAAGTAAAATCCGATCAAATGGTTAAAGAAGCAAAAGAAAAAGTTGATGAATTAATGAAGGAAGCCGAAGAAGTTTTAGAAGAGGCTAAAAAAAAAACAAATGAAATAATTGATACAGGTAAAGAAAAATTTAACGAACAAAGCGAAAAAATTAAAGACGCAGTAAAAGCGGGGGTTGAATCTTTTAAGAAACAAAAAGAAAGTACCTCGAACGAAAATACGGAAGATGTTAACGCCGAAGGTGAGTAATGAGTTTGCTTGATGTTTTGCTTGCGTTACTTATTATTTCTGCGATAATACTGATTTTTTTCATTATTAAATATTTGAAAGATGTTACGGAATCGGTTACAAAAGTTTCCGATTCCGTTTCAAATTTAGAGAAAGAACTCGAAAATCTCTCCAAAGAAATTTCCGAAGCAATAAAAAATATTAATGAAATTTCCGAACAAGGAGTTTCTTTAACGCACAGAATTTCCACTTCATTCGAAACCATTGAAACCGCAGTAAACAGAATTAAGAATTTATTCCCAGCTTCTGATAAAAACAAAAATAATGTAATAGTTGAAGATGCTGAAAAACGAACAAAAGATTTTGTAACTACATTAAAAGCATTTTCTGCGGGTTTCAGAACGTTTTTTGATACGGTAAAGAAAAAATAACAAAATATACAGGAGGAAACTTGAAAGAATACACAGCAAACGATATTAGAAATATTGCCTTCATTGGGCATGGCGGAAGCGGTAAAACATCTTTCTCCGAACTTATTCTTTTTACTGCCGGCGAAACTAACAGAATTGGTAAAGTAGAAGAAGGAAATACCGTTTCCGATTTTAACTCCAACGAAATCGAAAGACAAATTTCAATTTCAACTTCGGTTCTTCACGTAGAATGGAAAAATAAAAAAATCAATATTCTCGATACTCCGGGATATACTGATTTTATTGGTCAAGTAAACTCCGCACTTCACGTATCCGACGTTGCGGTTGCAATTGTAAAAAGTGTTGAAGGCGTTGAAGTTGGAACCGAAGCAGTTTGGGATATTGTCCGCGAAAACAAAATGGGCGGAGCAGTTGTAATTAACAAAATCGATAACGAACATTCCGATTTTGAAAATGCTTTTAATATTGTAAAAGATCGTTTAAGCTCCGATGCAACAATTATTACTTTTCCTGTAAAAGAAGGTGCAGGAGCAAATTCGGTAATTGATATTGTTTCGATGAAGCAATATACTTTTGGCGATGCCGGAAGCAAAAAAGTTGACGTGGCCGATATTCCAGGCGATTTGAAAGAAAAAGCGGAACAACTTCACGAAGAGTTAATCGAAAAAATTGCCGAATCCGACGAAGACTTGATGAACAAATTTTTTGAAGAAGGAACGCTTTCGGAAGAAGATTTATCGAAAGGAATTAAAACAGCAATTTTAAATCAAGCGTTTGTTCCGGTGTTCGCAGTTTCGGCTACAAATGGTGTTGGTGTAAATAATTTCCTCGATTTTGTTTCAACATATTTCCCCGCACCATCGGATAAACCTGTGGTTAAAGCAAAATTAAACGATAACGAAGTCGAAGTTCCAATGGACGCAAATGCAGAGCCAGTCTTACAAGTGTTCAAATCAATGTCCGAACAGCACGTCGGAGAACTTTCGATATTCAAAGTTTACAGCGGTTCGCTTACTGCGGGAATGGATTTACTCAACACAACACGAGAAAAAGTTGAACGCCTCGGACAGCTTTTTGTATTAAACGGTAAAAACCGCAAGGAAATCGGAAAGCTTTTAGCCGGTGATATTGGTGCGGTTGTTAAACTTAAAGATACTCACACAAGCGACACGCTTGCTTCGAAAGATTTTCCGGTTGTTCTTCCGCCTATTAAATTCCCCGAACCGGTTATTCGCGGTGCCGTTCAACCGAAATCGAAAGGCGACGAAGATAAAATTTCTTCCGGTTTACACACTGTTCACGAAGAAGACCCGACGCTTACCGTTCATTACGATCCGGAATTGGGACAAACAATTATTTCGGGACAAGGCGAACTTCAACTTTCGCTTGCAGTAAAATTGCTTAAAGATCGTTACGGTGTGGAAGTTGATTTGGTTGAACCGAAAATTCCTTATCGCGAAACAATAAAAGGTGTTGCAGAAGATGCGGAATACAAACACAAAAAACAATCCGGTGGTCGCGGACAATACGGACACGTTCATTTAAAACTCGAACCGTTACCACGTGGTGCGGGCTTTGAATTTGTCGATGCAATTGTCGGTGGTGTTGTCCCGGGTCGCTTTATTCCTGCTGTGGAAAAAGGTATTCGCGAAATTATGGATAAAGGAATTTTAACCGGAAGCAAAGTTGTGGACGTTAAAGTTACTTTGTTCGACGGAACATTCCACTCGGTTGACTCGGACGAAATGTCCTTTAAAATTGCCGCTTCGCAAGCATTTAAGAAAGGTTTCCTCGAAGCAAAACCTGTAATTCTTGAACCTATTTACGACGTAACCGTTAAAGTTCCGGAAGAATTTATGGGCGATGTAATGGGGGATATTAATTCGCGTCGCGGAAAAATTTCGGGAATGGAAGCCGAAGGTCCTTTCCAAGTAATTAAAGCGAAAATTCCGTTAGCGGAGCTCTACAAATACTCCACTCACTTACGTAGTTTAACTTCGGGACGCGGAATTCATACCCGTTCGTTCTCACATTACGAAGAAGTTCCGAAAGACATTGAAAAGAAAATTATCGAAGCATATCAGAAACAAAAAGAAGAAGAAAACTAATTTCAAAATTAGTAACGACTTTTTTATTTCGCCCCGTCTTTGCACGGGGCTTTTTAATTTTTACTGCGTCCAAATTATTTGGGTTGAAATAACATCCGAAACTTTGTTTCGTTTTAGGAGGACAAAAGGAAAAAAGGAGAAAAGGCTAAAAGGTTTTTCTGCGCCGTCATTTCGAACAAAGCCGACGAAGGAGGCTGAAGTGAGAAATCTTTTATAGAGTTGAAAGTTTGTAAAGTTAAAAGTTCATAAAGTTTTTTGAATTTTGAATTTCTACTGACTACGGACGAAGAACAAAGGACTTCGGGCAAAATCCGCTAACTGCTTACAGCTCTAAGATTTCGCTCCTACGGAGCTTTGGTTTTGTTGAGGTTATTGTTTGTAACAAAGATCTCGTCCCTACGGGACTTTTATTATCTTTCCCAAATTTCTTATATGCCTCTAATGAGTAATACGCAAATTGTTTTGGTGTAAAAGGAAATTCGTCTTTAAAAAAAATATGTGAAATTTACTTTTCTATGGAAAAATTACTAATTTTTTCTATTACATTTCCATTATTCAAAGTCGTTCGCTTTGTTATCCAATATTTTGTAGAGTTCGTGCATTTTTTGTTGAAGCAGTTTTTTGTCAATCAATTTTGTTTGGTATTCGGCAATTAAAGC
>CAYZGB010000025.1:0-18978 GCA_964477915.1 uncultured Melioribacter sp.
GGCGGCGTTACTACGATTATCGATATGCCTTGCACTTCTCTACCGCCGGTAACTAATGCCGAAAATTTCCGCACAAAAGCCGAAGTGTTGAAAAATCGCTCGCTAATTGATTACGTATTTCGAGGCGGTGTTCGTGGAAATGATTTTAACGATGAACCCCAAATAGAAAAACAAATTAAAGAACTTGCCGAAAGCGGAGTTGCGGGCTTTAAGGTTTACGTTATTTCCGGAATGGAGACTTTTACCGATTTAACTTACGAGCAAATTGAATCCGTAGCGAAAATAGTAAAGGCAACCGGAAAGCCTTTGTGTGTTCACGCGGAAGATAAAAAACTTGTAACCGAACGCAAAGCGGTTTTACAACAAAACGGAAAGACAGACTGGCGAGCATATTGCGAAGCACGGGACGTTAAAGCCGAAGTTACGGCGGTTGAAAAAATAATTGAAATTGCAAAGAAAACCGGTGCGAAAATTCACATTGTCCATTTAAGTTCGGGCGAAGCACTCGATAAAATCGCCGAAGCCAATAAAAACGGGGTAAAAATCACTGCGGAAACTTGTCCGCATTACTTGTATTTTACTCAAACCGATTTTGAAAACAAAGCAATTCGCAATTTCCTTAAAACCGCACCACCTGTAAAATTCGAACAAGATAAAAATCGCCTTTGGAAAGGTTTGCAAAATAACGAATTGATTTTCGTTACAACCGACCACGCTGGTTGCATTCCGGAAAAAGAAAAATCGGATGAAAACTTCTGGAAAGTTTACGGTGGAATTCCCGGAGTTGAACATCGTGTTCCGTTTTTGTTTTCGGAAGGTTTTCTTAAAGGAAAAATTACACTTGAAAAAACTATCGATTTACTTTCTACAAACGTAGCGGAATTTTATTCTTTAAATCGAAAAGGACAAATTGAAATAGGGAAAGACGCAGATTTTGCATTGATAAATTTATGGGAAAGTGAAATTGTTCGTGCTTCGAATATGCACAGCAAAGGTAAATACACACCTTTCGAAGGAATTAAATTTAACGCAATTGTGGAAACAACGTTTTTACGCGGAAAAATAGTTGCTTCGCGTAAATTGAAAAGCGAGGTTGATTTCGGTTACGGAAAATTGATTGAAGTAAAGTAAGAATACAAACATTCTTTATAAATTCTTGCTTATTTTTGTTTGTTAAAATTAGGAGTTTAAGAAATGAAAATTATTATTTCCGGTGCCGGCGAAGTGGGAATGTATCTTGCAAAAGAACTTTCACTCGAAGAACACGATATAACCGTAATAGATATTGACCCAGCAAAAATCGAGATTGTTGAAAACACAACGGATGTTATTGGAATTAAAGGCTCATCAACTTCTTTCCGTGTTTTAAGGGAAGCACAAATAGAAGATACAGATCTTGTGCTTGCCGTAACATCGGTTGAAGCGGTTAATTTAAGTACAGCAATAATTGCAAAAAAACTCGGAGCAAAAAAAGCAATTGCACGCGTTAGCCACGCTGAATATATTCATCCCGAAAATCGTTCGGAATTAAATGAGCTAGGTATTGATTTTATTATTTATCCCGAAGAACTTGTAGCAAACGAAATTTCCCAATTAATAAAACGTGCTGCTGCAAGCGACGTTGTAGAATTTGAAAAAGGCAAACTGATTTTACTTGGAATTCGTGTAGATAGAAACGCACCGATTTTCCGCAAAAGTATGATGCAAATTGGAAATGAGTTCTCGGCAAATAAATTCAGAATTGTTGCAATCAAAAGAATGATGCGAACAATTATTCCAAGCGGTGACGATGTAATTATGGAAGGCGACCAGATTTTTGTTTTGACAACGCAACCTGAAATTCCGGAAATAATGAGAATTACTGGTAAGGACAATTCAGTGTTGCAAAACATAATGATTCTCGGGGGCGGAAGAATTGGACGTAAGATTGCAAAAAATCTTGAAAAGGAAATCAACATAAAATTAATTGAATCGAATGAAGAAAAAACTACTGAACTTGCCGATTACCTTGAAAATACGCTTGTAATTAAAGGCGACGGACGCAATATCGATTTGCTTGCACAGGAAGGTATTGTTGATATGGACGGATTTATTGCCGTAACCGAAAACGCCGAAACGAATATCATTACTTGTTTAATGGCTAAACATTTGGGTGCGAAAAAAACAATCGCCCAAGTTGACAATATCGATTACATTCCGCTTACGCATACAATTGGTTTGGATTCGTTGATTAACAAAAAATTAATCGCCGCAAACACAATTTCACGTTTCGTTAAAAAAACCAATTTGATTTCCAACATTACAATTTTCGGTGTGGATACGGAAGTGTGGGAGTTTATTGTTTCGGAAGGTGCGGCGGCAACTAAAAAGCCGGTTAAAGATTTGAAAATTCCTAAAAACGTAATCTTCGGTGGTGCAGTAAGAGGTGACGAAGGCTTTATTATTGTTGGCGATACAATTTTGCAACCTGGTGATAAAGTCGTTGTCTTTGCTTTCCCCGAAGCGTATAATAAGTTGGAAAAACTTTTCAAATAAATTGTAATGATAAATTTCAAATCGATTTTTCGCGTAATTTCATTTTTGATGATTTTAGATGGAATAGGAATGCTTTTCGGCATTCCTTTTTCGTTGTATTACGGCGATAACGATGTTGAAACTTTGCTTAAAACGGGGCTTGGCATTTCTACTTCGGGCGGAATTATTTTTTACTTTTTGAGAAATTATAAAAAAGATTTAAGAAAAAAAGAAAGTTATTTAATCGTAGGTTCGGGTTGGATTGTGATGAGTGCTTTCGGTGCTTTGCCGTTTGTTTTCCACGGTTCAATCCCAAATTATACCGATGCTTTTTTCGAAACAATGTCCGGCTTTACTACAACCGGCGCATCAATATTAAACGATATTGAGTCGCTTCCACACGGACTTTTATTCTGGCGTGCGTTTACTCAATGGCTCGGTGGAATGGGAATTATTGTTCTTTCGCTTGCAATTTTACCTGTCCTTGGAATTGGTGGAATGCAACTTTTTGTTGCGGAAGTTCCAGGTCCAACGAAGGATAAAATTCGTCCGCGTGTGCGAGAAACCGCAAAACAATTGTGGGGGATTTATCTTTTTCTTACAATTGCCGAGACTGCTTTACTAATTTTGGGCGGAATGAATTTATTTGATGCTTTAACACATTCATTTACAACAATGGCGACAGGTGGTTTTTCTTCCAAACAAGCGAGCGTTGCGTATTACAATTCGCCGTTTATTCATTACGTAATAATATTCTTTATGTTTGTTGCGGGAATGAATTTTTCTTTGCATTTTTTTTGGATTCACGGTAATTGGAAAAAATTAATACGTAATGATGAATTTAAATTTTATTTGTTTTTTGTTCTATCCATTTCATTAGTAATTGCGGTTGATTTGTTTATTCATAATTACGGCTCGGCTGAAAAATCTTTCCGAGATTCTTTATTCCAAACCGTTTCGATTGTTACTACAACCGGCTACGTTACATCCGATTACGAAACGTGGGGAGCGTTTTATCAGATTGTTTTCTTTATTTTACTATTTGCCGGAGGTTGTGCAGGTTCCACCGGTGGTGCAATTAAAATGGTTCGACATCAATTGCTAATTAAAAATGCTTTGAATGAGCTGAAAAGATTACTTCATCCGAACGCCGTAATTCCGGTAAGATTTAATAAACGCGTTGTTAAACCGGATATTCTATCAAACATTATGGCGTTTGCTTTTTGGTACATTGCTATTTTCTTAATCGGGATGTTAATTCTTGCTTTACTCGGAATGGATTTTATTAGTGCGATTGGTGCTGCTGCAACAACCTTAGGAAATGTAGGTCCCGGTATCGGCACAGTGGGTCCGAGCCTTAATTTTGCAAATGTACATTCTGCCGGCAAATGGGTTTTATCATTTTTAATGCTTGTCGGAAGACTTGAACTTTTTACTATATTAATTATCTTTTCCAAAAGTTTTTGGAAGAAATAATTCGCAAGAGGAATTTTATGTTGAGTGTGAACAAAAGAAAATTTCAGATAATAATTTTATTTTCGTTTTTAATTCTACCACAATTTCTTTATGCTCAGGATTTATTTTTTGCTCAAAGCTACACAACCGATGGTAGGGCAATCAACGCAAAGAATAATTGGTTAATTCCCGCAAAAGGTAAATCGATTTTTATTTTGTTCAACGCAGATGATTTGGATTTACGCGGCAAAAATGTTTTCCTCTATATTGACAAAGTATCAGGCAATTCTTCCAAACCTTTCGATACGGTTCCAATAAAAATCTCTTACGAAAAAAACTGGTTTGTATATCGGGAAAAATTTAAAGAGGCTGGCAAATATAAAATTTATGTGCTTGATAAAAACGATAACAAACTTGCTTCGGGAATTTTAACAATTCGTGTAAAAGCCCCGAAAATAAAGGACGTTGTTAAACAAAGTTCGCCTTATTATAAAAACGTAAGAATGACTTTTAGCGAATGGGTAATAGGAGGTATTCCTTTTAGAGAATTGAAAATAAAGTATCTCTCGCGTAAACCAGATTCGGTTTGCGTTTACTTGAAACATCCGGATTCGTTAAACACAACAAAACTATACGTCGAGTTTTACAAGCAAAATCAATTTAACAATAATTGGGAACTTATCGATACTAAAGAATACGCTATTTTACCGATGTGGGATTACGTATTTTTTAAGTACTTTTTTTCAGAACCAGGATTGTACAAAGTTGAAGTTTACGATGAAAAACACGAGTTTATTAAATCCGCATATTTAAGAGTGAAAGAAAAAGAAAAGGAGAAATTATGAAAGGAATAATTTTAGCTGGGGGTGCTGGTTCAAGACTTTATCCGGTAACACAAGTTTACAGTAAACAACTTGCACTTATTTACGATAAACCGCTTATTTATTTCCCGCTTTCACTTTTGATGCTTGGTGGAATTAGAGAAGTGCTTATTATTTCGAACGAAGAAACAATTCCGCTTTACAAAAAACTTTTTGGCAATGGTTCACAATTAGGAATGCAATTCGAATACGCCGTTCAAAAAGCACCGAACGGAATTGCGGAAGCTTTTATTATTGGTGAAAAATTTATCGCTGATGATTCTGTTACGCTTGTTCTTGGCGATAATATATTTTACGGCAAACTTAATTTTCTTTACCGTGCTTTCGAAAGCCATAACAACAATGGCGGAATAATTTTCGCCTACAAAGTTACAGACCCCGAGCGTTACGGAATTGTTGAATTTGACGAAAACGGAAAAGCAATATCAATTGAAGAAAAACCGGAAAACCCAAAATCCGAATTTGCAGTTCCTGGACTTTACATTTACGATAATGAAGTAATTGAAATATCGAAAAATCTTAAACCTTCTGCTCGTGGCGAGCTTGAAATTACGGACGTAAACAAAACTTATCTTGAAAAAGGGAAATTAAAAGTTGAGCAAATTGGTCGTGGAGTTGCTTGGCTCGATACCGGAACACCGCGTTCGTTATTGCAAGCATCCAATTTTTTCGGTGTAATTGAAGAGCGTCAAGGTTTGAAAGTTGCTTGCATTGAGGAAATTGCATATTACAAAAATTTTATCGACAAAAACGGCTTGGTTAATCTCATTGACAAAATGCCGAAATCGGATTACAGAACTTATCTCGAAAAATTGCTTGATTAAATTATAGGAGAGTAAAATGGCTTTTTTGCTTGGAAAAACAAAACAAGAAATTGAAAAATTAATTCAAGAAAATGAGGAATTACGTAATAAATTACACGGCTTGCTTCAAGCCCACGAAAGTTACGAAAATCTTCAAGGCAAGGTGGAAGCAACGCGAATTATGCTTGAAGATTTGACAAACGAAAAGAAAAAAATCACTGAAAAAATTTCCGAGCTACGAGACGAAGAGGAAAAATTGCGTAACGATGTTTCGGTTCTTTACACCGAGCGGGAAGAACTTCAGAAAAGAAATTCGCTTGATAAAGAGGAAGCCATTAATCTTGAAGGTGAACTTGAAAATCTAAAAATACAAATAACTGAAAGCAAAAATTTACTGGAACGTTTGAATCAAGAGATAAAACTTGTTCAAGCCGAAAACGCAAAAACAATTGAAGCCGAAACGGCAAAAATTAGCGAGCTCAAAAACACACGGGCAGAATTGGAAAATGAAATAAACATTCTAAAAGATAAAGTAAATGAAATAGAGGAAATTAAAAAACAACTCGAAAACACATTAACAAAATTAAGCGATGAAATATCCCAAAAAGATGAACTGTTCACGGAATACAACGAAGATAAACGAAAACTCGAAGATGAAATAGATGCATTAAAACACGAAATTGAACGTAAAAAAGACGACGTCGAGAATTTGGATAATCAAATCGATTTAATGCAAACGGAAGTAAAATCGATTGAACATAAGAAAAATAATTTGTTGAAAGATAAGGAAGCGGTAATTAATTTAATTTCGGAATTGCAGTTACAAGTAAATGCGTTGAAGGAAGAAAAAGAGAACGTTTCGAAGATTTACGAAAAAGAGAAATCGGAATTTGAAATTCTTCTGAATAAGAAAACTGAAGCGGAAAAGGATTTTGTTGAAGTACAAAAAAAATTAATAGCAGAATTAGAAGATTATAACAAACAAAAAACATCGGTTGAAAATGAAATTGCCGAATTAATCGATAAGAAAAATCAGCTTGTTTTTAAGGTTCGTAATCTCGAAAAGGAATTAATTAATTTGGAAATGAAATTGTTTGAGGCGGAGACTGAAAATTCCGTTTTGAATAAGGAAAAAGAAAATCTGAACGATACGATAGAACAATTGCAATTCGGAATAAAAAATTTGGAAAAAGAGAAGAGCGATTTGTTACTCGAAATTAAATCGCTTAAAGAGAGCATTAATAAATTGACAAGCTCGGAAAATAAAATTCGCAACAAGAAAAAAACAGCGGAAGTATTGCTTTCGGAAACTCTTAAAAATATGAGCAATGAAATTCAAGAACTTTCGCAACGTAAAGAAGAATATGAAAACGAAATTGAAAAGCTTTTGGAAAAACTAAAAGAGACTAATTCTACATTGGAAGAAAAGCAAAAATCAATTGAGCAAATAAGAGACGAGGTAAAATCTGCCGAATTAAGAAAAGAGGAGCAATTGGCAAAGATTAACAATTTGCTGAAAACGAAAGATTTATTGGAAGAAAGAATAAATTCATTAAATAGTAATTTGGAAAATGAAGTTAAATTAAGTAATTTGGAAGAAACAAAGACCGACAAAAATGAATCTGCGCCAGAAACGACAGACAATGACAATGAAAAAGAAAGTTCCGATGAGTAAAATTAATTCAACAAGGTTTTTCTTTTCTTTTACTGCAACAATTTTATTTTTGAACGTAATTGTATTTTCAGTTACACAGAAATCGGATTCTTCTTACTATCAAAAAAATCCGGTTTACCAGTTCGAAACTTCAATGTACAAATTAAACAAACTCCGCAACCCCGATATTGTAATGTTTGGCGATTCTCATATTCAAAGTGCTAGATGGAACGAGCTTTTAGGTAACTATAAGGTGATTAATCGCGGAATAGCTGGTGACGTAACAGAAGGAATGAAAAATCGGTTAACAGGAATTATTAAATTACATCCGAAAATCGTTATTTTTGAGGGAGGAATTAATGATGTTTATAATTGGGTAAATCCAAAACTAATTTTGAATAACATCGAGTATATTATAAAAACACTAAAGCACAACAAAATTAATGTGATTGTCAATTCTATTTTTTTATCCGGGAAATATTGGGGAAAAGATTGGATTAAAAGAAATCATCCCGAAATTGACGTTGTAAAATATAATTTCGAAAGAAACAAAGTTGTTAAAAATATAAATAAATCATTACAAAAACTATGCTCCGAGAATGGAGCATTTTTTTTAGATCTTAACAAAAGATTAGAGAAAAATGGTTTCCTTAATGAACGATTTTCTCGTGACTATTTACACCTTAATGCGAAAGGTTACGAAATTTGGGCACGGGAATTGAATAAAATTTTAAGAAAAATAGATGAAAGGTAATTCAATGGAAAAAAGTAAAAATTATATTACTCGCCCAATTTACATTCTGCTATTAACCGTAGCACTATTAACTTTATTTTATTTATTACCACCGGAGTTCGAAGTTTTGGGAGTTAGTTTAAAACGTGTTGAGATTTACTCCGATTTACTGAAAGAACCGGCGGATACTACAAATGATGAGATTGATAATCTGTTCGATAACGATACACTTTCAATGTATAGAACAGATTCGGATATAATTTGCGCTGGATTTTCCATTCCTTTTTTTAGCGAAAATCCCCCTTCACGTTTGGGAAAAGAAGTTCCGTTGCAAGGCAATTTGAAACAATTGAAGGATTTTTTTGCTGCTCTTAAAAATGCCAAGAAAGGCAAGATAAGAATTGCACATTTTGGTGATTCAATTATAGAAGGAGATTTGGTTACATCCCAAATACGTGAGGAATTACAGAAAAAATACGGTGGTAAAGGTGTTGGATTTCTTCCGATAACTTCGCAAGATGTTACATTTCGTCAATCAATGAAAATTTCATTTTCGAGTAACTGGAAAAATTATTCTGTTTTTACTTCGAACCCAAAACACTTGCCTGTTGGAATAAATGGCGAGGTTTTCATTCCAAAAGGAAATGCTTGGGTAGAGTATCAGACAATGCCTTATTTTAGAAGACAAAAAGATTTTTCGGAAGCATACTTATTTTGCACACCCGATAAAAACGTTTCAATAAATTTTACAGCCGGTTCTAAAAAAGGAAAAATTAATCTAAAAAAAACAACTAATGTTGTAAGTGAAAAAATTCCGATAGCAAAACGAACAAAAAAAATTAAAATCGAAGTTCCCGCAAATTCGGGGAAATATTACGGAGTAAGCCTTGAAGCAGGCAACGGAATTTATGTTGATAATTACGCATTGCGTGGAAATAGTGGCGTTGCATTAAAGAACATTCCCGTCTCACAATTGAAGAAATTTGCTAAATATCTCGATTACAAATTGATAATTCTTGAATTTGGCGTTAATGCTTTAAGTAATAAAACTCGCGATTATTCTTGGTACGAAAATGAAATGCTCGATGTAATTTCGCACTTGAAAGAAGCATTTCCGAAAGCAGGAATAATCATTATAGGTGTTCACGATAAGAGTAAAAAGAAAGGAAGTAAATTTATTACCGATCCTGGAATTCCGAAATTGCTTAAAACACAAGCAATGATTGCTAAAAAAGCACGTGTTGCTTTTTGGAATTTAAACAAAGCGATGGGCGGAAGAAATTCAATGCCGAAATGGGTTAAGGCAAATCCGCCAATGGCATTTATGGATTATACACATTTTAACGATGTTGGAGCAAAGCGAATTGCCGAACTTTTCGTAAAATCTTTATTGGATGCACAATCGAAGATTAAATAATGGAAACCGTTTTTCATAATTTTATTGAGTTATTGAAATATAATCCGCAAGAGCCACTCTTGTTTAATAGTGGCTTCTTCCTTTTCTTTTATCTTTTTGTAATTACATTTGCTTATTTTTTTATCAATTTCAAAAGAGCAAAATTAATTTTTCTTACGGTTTCCTCGCTCTTTTTCTACTACAAATCGAGCGGGAATTTCTTTGTGCTTATAATTATCAGTTCTCTTATCGATTATATTGCCGGAATGCAAATTTACAATACCGAAAGTAAAATTAAACGGAAAGTTTTCTTGATAATTAGTATTGTAATGAATTTGAGTATTCTCGGTTATTTCAAATACACTAATTTTTTGCTCGATACTTTAAACTCACTTTCACTCGGGCATTTTGATTTACTTGATATTTTTCTACCTGTCGGCGTTTCTTTCTTTACGTTTCAATCTATGAGTTACACAATTGATATTTATCGCAGACAATTAAAACCCGAACGTAACTTCCTCGATTTCCTTTTCTTTGTTTCGTTTTTTCCGCAACTTGTCGCTGGACCAATTGTTCGTGCTTCGCATTTCCTAAAACAAATTCACGAATATCCCGTAATTAATAAAAAAGAAGTTGGTTACGCTTTGTTTTTAATAATGGCTGGATTATTAAAGAAAGCCGTAATTGCCGATTACATAAGTATAAATTTTGTCGATAGAGTTTTCGAATGGCCAACACGTTTTACCGGCGTTGAAAATCTCATGGCAATTTATGGTTACGTATTACAAATCTACTGCGATTTTTCCGGTTATTCCGATATGGCAATCGGACTTGCCTTATTGATGGGTTTTAGATTGCCGGTTAACTTCAATGCACCATACAAAGCAAAAAGTGTAACGGAATTTTGGAGACGTTGGCACATTTCACTTTCGAGTTGGTTACGGGATTATCTCTATATTCCCTTGGGCGGAAATAGAAAAGGAAAAGTCCGTACTTATTACAATTTAATGATGACAATGCTTCTTGGCGGTTTATGGCACGGTGCTTCTTGGCGGTTTGTCCTTTGGGGAGGTATTCACGGGGTTGCACTTGCAATTGAAAGGTTGCTTAATTATCCCAAATGGCTTGAAAAGAAAAATTTTCTACTTAAAATTGTTGGTGTGATAATTACATTTCACGTATGGGCATTTTCGATGATTTTTTTCCGCGCACAATCTTACAAAATTGCTTTTGATATGCTACACCAAATTACGCATTATTTCCATGCCGAAGTTTTCCCGCAGTTTATTTCGGCTTATCCCGTTGTTGTGGGACTTTTTGTAATCGGAATGCTTACACACTTCCTACCCGAAAAATGGGAAGAATGGATGAAAGTTACATTGGGAAAATCGAATATCTTTTTACAAGCACTTTATTTGGTAATTGTAATTTGGATTGTCGTTCAATTTAAGTCTTCGGATATTCAACCTTTTATTTATTTCCAATTCTAAAAAATGATTGGGAAGGAAAAACTCAAATACCTATCATCGCTTAAACTCAAGAAAAAGAGGAAATCCGAAAGCAAGTTTATTGTTGAAGGCGTACGTTCAGTTTTAGAAGGATTAAAAAGCGATTACATTTGCGAAGAAATTTTTATTGCCGAAAAACAAGATTCCTTTCTCGAAATAATTGATTTAGCAAAGGTAAAAAATGTAAAAATTACAGAAGTAACACAAACACATCTAAAAAAAATTACTGATACTGTTCATCCACAAAAAATAGCGGCGTTATTCCGAATTACAGAAACAAATATTCAGCTTTCCAATATTATTTTAGCACTCGAAAATATTTCCGACCCTGGAAATTTGGGAACAATTATTCGCACCGCGGATTGGCTTGGAGTTAAAAACATTTTGCTTTCAAAAGAGAGTGTTGATATTTTTAACCCGAAAGTTTTACGTTCAACAATGGGAAGTATTTTTCATATTAATTTTAAATACGTTGAAAATTTCCAAGATCAACTCCTTAAAATAAAAGAAGAGGGATACGAAATTTTCCTTGCTGATTTAAACGGGACTAATATTTCTGAATACAAAAAACCAATTAATAAATCCGTTTTAATTTTGTCAAACGAAGCTTTTGGTCCAACGGAAAAGACCAAAGAAATTGCCGATGTTAAATTAACTATTCCTAAACTTGGTCAAGCCGAATCATTAAATGTAAGTATTGCTGGGGGAATTTTGATGTGGGAATTACGTAAAAGGCTTCATATTTAATTTTGCTGCCCCGCCAGGATTCGAACCCGGACATACAGATCCAGAGTCTGCTGTGCTACCGTTACACCACGGGGCAAAAAATAAAAAGGCTACTTTTCAGTAGCCTTTCCAAAAACTATCTTCTAGAACGATTTTCCTTAGCGATTCTCCTTTGCGCTTTAATTCGGTTCATTCTTTTTTCAACCGAAGGCTTCAAGTAGAACGTTCTCTTTTTGTATTCTTTCAAAATTCCGGAACGTTCATATTTCTTTTTGAATCGCTTAAGGGCTCTGTCAATACTCTCGTTTTCTTGAACGATAATACCGACCACTTAAATCACCCACTTTCTATTTTTTTATTAATTAAATAAAATAAAGTTTATAAATATAAATCTATTTTAAAATAAAGTCAAAATCTTAAAATTGCTTACATCAGTTCTGGCTTCTATTTTTAATTTTATTTTAACAAAATCATTTTTTTTGTCGAAACAAAATTTCCGGCACGCAGTCTGTAAAAATAAACACCACTGTTTAAATTTCTTGCATTAAACTTAACGGAATAATTTCCGGGTGATTGCTTTTTGTTTACTAATGTGGCTACTTTGCGTCCTAAAATATTATACACATCTAATTTCACTGATAGAGAATTTGAATGCAATGTTTTTACATTAGGAATTGAATATGTTATCGTAGTTGTTGGGTTAAAAGGGTTCGGATAATTTTGTGAAAGAATAAATTTAGAGACATTACCCTTATTTTCATTGCTAATTCCAACTATTGGCAAATTTTCATTATAAACAAAAACACCGTAGTAATTAGTTGATATGAGAATATTATTATCTTTATCCACATCAATATCAGAAACGCCGTCATATATTTCCGAATGTAATATTTTTGATTCCCAATTCGTTCCATCTGAACTGTAAAATACGGTAAGTGGGTAATCCCCATCTTCATTTGCACAACCTATCCAAACTTTACCGGTTGTATCTACGGCAATAGCAGTAATGTTATCCGAGGGCAAATTGGAATTTGTTTGTGTGTAAGATGTCCATACGCCATTAGCAAATTTTGCAATTCCATCAAAATAAAACGAAACCCAAATTGTACCATCCGGAGCTTGAGCAAAACCTGTTACATAGCTTCCATCAATTCCATTGCTATGATCAAAAGTTTGAAAATTAGTATCATTAAAAACAGTAACAGCAGTATCGGCTAAGCCAATCCACAAATTGTTGTCTTTGTCAACAAATAGTTTTGTAGGGTTACTGTTCCCAATTATTTGAGGAGTGTATAGAGTATAAGAACTATGTATATAATCGAAAAGTAAAACGCCGTTATAAAAATCTGAAATCCAAATTAAATTATTACTATCGGCTTCAACGGAAGATACATCAAATGAATAAAGAAGATCTGACGGTGGATGATACGAATGCCAACCTGTAGTACTATCCCACATTCGAATACTATCACCGACAGAAACAATATGTCCGTCTAACGTTGTTGTTGCATCATAAGATGTCATCTGTAAGTTTCCACAAATGTCGAAGGCGCTGTATGTTTTCCAATAATCTCCATTGTATTTACCAACCCCACTATAATAAGAGTTCAGTAAATAATTACCTTCTCGATCGATTTTAAGTGAAGTAATTTCCGGATATCCTCCACCACTAGGAATTCCTGTATTGTAAATACTGTAATACGAAACTTCTAAATTATTCTTATTAATTTTTAATAAAACGTTTCGAAACTTTAAATTCAAATACAAGTAATTTTCTGTTGCTATAATTCTATCGGCTGCAATAGGAGCATTTGGCTCAAAAGGAACGGAAATATCAAAGGTTTCATAAGTGTTATCAAGAGTATTAAACTTAATTAAATTGTTATATGAGGTAAGCCATAGATAATTTCCGTCTAAATAAAATGCAGCAAAAATGTTTAAATCATTAGAAAATTTATAATATTTTGTGCTGTCAGCAGAAATTTTAGCTAAGTAACATCCGGCTATATTATTAGGATTATTATTTCCCAATACCCAAATATTTCCATTGTTATCAACAGTTAAATCCCAAATGTATTGCATAGAGTCAAGTGGATCTACGACTGAATTTAATGTATTTCCATCAAATCTGTAAATTCCACATTGTTCGTCTTTTCCTGTTGAATTTCTTGCGACGTAAATAGTATTGCTATTTCCGTCTAACGCTAAACATTCAGCATGAAAATCTGGTAAACCAGCAACAGAATATTTAATGCAATCATTTTGAGTTATTTTATAAAACCCTGAATAACAAGCAACGTAAAGAACCCCATTATTATCAACAGCCATATCAGTTAAAGAAGGACTCATCTGTAAGGAATCGCCATAGATAATCCAGCTATTGGTTTGACGATCGTATTTTGAAATTCCCCATACCTGATTTTCCACATCATCGGTATAGTACATTCCATAAATATAAAAGGAATTATCCGAGGGAGAATATTCAATTTTTTGTACCTGAGCAAAAGGGAAATCATTATCACCTTTTTTTGTTAATTTCCAATGAAGCCCGTCAAATTTTGTTACACCCCCGGGATTTATATAATCGTACCAGTTATGTGATAAATATAAATTGGAACTATCATCGATTGCAAAATCAGTAAATTGAAGAGGAAATCCCGTATAATTTTGTGTAAAATAATGCACTTCTTCTTTTGTTTGAGAATGAAGAGTAATAAAGGAAAATAAAACGGAGAGCAATAAAAGACTAATTGATTTCATAACTTCACCTTTTTATTTCAAAACTAAACAGTATGGCGAAGAATTGCTGTGATTTACAATACAATTAAAAAAATAGAGTGAAGAGTAAAATTAAATCGAATTTCTTTCAGAGTAATAAAAAATAAAATGTTAAAAGTTGTAGAAATCAGTAAAGAAATTAGATGTTCGTAAAATATTTTTTGTCAAGTATATTTATTTTTATCTTCAAAAATTTTTTCGAAATAATAAAGAGCGAAGAATGAAAAGACTTATCATCGTTGTATTTACTTTTACCGTTATTCTATTTAGTGGATGTACTCAAAACAAACAGACCGTTACTGTTTACACAAGTGTCGATAGAGTTTTCTCGGAGCCGGTTCTGAAAAAATTTGAGAAAGAAACCGGAATTAAAGTTAAGGCACTTTACGATACCGAAGAAACAAAGTCAACCGGAGTTGTAAATAGAATTATTGCCGAAAAAAATAATCCGCAATGCGATGTTTTTTGGAGCGGTGATCCGGTTCGTGTTGTGGTTTTAAAAAAGAAAGGATTAACTCAAGCTTTTTCAGTAAAAAATTCGGAAGGAATTTCTAATATTTTTAGAGATCCCGAAAATCATTGGGTTGGATTTTCCGCACGAGCAAGAGTTATAATTTTTAACAAAAAGAAATTGGGCGAACGTCCAATTCCAAAATCCATTTTCGATTTCACCAAGCCCGAATACAAAAACGATTTCGCTATTGCAAATCCACTTTTCGGAACAACAACATTTCACATTGCCGCTTTGTTTTCGTTACTGGGAAACACAAAGGCGGAAACGTTAATTAACAAATGGAAAGCAAACGGAATGAAAATAGTAGCAAGCAACGGCGATGTTAAAAGCCGTGTTCTAAAAGGTGAAATTGCTTGCGGATTAACCGATACCGACGATGCATTCGAAGCAAAAAAAGAGAGTGAAGATGTTGATTTTGTTTTTCCGGATCAAAACGGAATTGGAACTTTAATTATGCCGAATGCCGTTGTGTTAATTAAAAATTCGCCACATACGGAAACCGCTATTAAACTAATCAATTATTTGTTAAGTCCAGAAACGGAAGAAATGCTTGCAAAATCGTGTGCACAAATGCCTTTACACAAAGGGGTTTCCGTACCTCGGGACGTTCCTTCACTCGATAAAATAGTACCGATGAATATCGATTATGAAAAAACTGCGGATAAATTAATTGAAATTAAAGATTATCTAAAAACTATTGCGGAATAATTTTGCAAAAAGATTTCCAAAAGCGGGTTGCTTATTTTATTATTCTTTTTCTTCTTATCGAAGCTGTTCCCGTTTTGGTTTCATTGTTTTCTGTAATCTTAAATAATCTTACTTCTTTTGATGAAATACTAAACGAGAATTCGCTTGTATTATTAAGCAAAAGCATCTCGGTAGCAACCGCATCCGCAGTATTTTCAACGCTTTCGGGAATTTTACTTGGATTTATTTTATTTAAGACAAATCAGAAGTTTAATTTCATCATTAAAATATTTTTGCTTTTCCCTCTTTTTATTTCGCCTTATGTGATTGCAGTTGCTTGGCGTGATTTATTTGTATTTTTATTTGGCACTGATTCTTTGCTACATAGCTTGGGCGGATTAATTTTTATCTACACGATTATTTATTCACCTCTTGCAATGTTGATTATTGGAAATGCATTCACCAACATCAACGCATCAATTGAAGAAAGCGGTTTGTTGGTTTTTCAACAAGGCAAAGTTTTAACTAAAATCGTTTTGCCCTTAATTCGAAATGCTATTTTCAGTTCGTTTGTTTTGATTTTCATTTTTGTGATTTCCGAGTTTTCCGTCCCGGCTTATTTGGGAATTAAAGTTTTTACCACCGAAATTTTTACACAATTTTCCGCTTTCTATAATCAAACATTTTCAATTGTTGAATCGTTTGTACTTGTTTTAATTTCGATCTTTCTGTTGTTTAGCGAAAGGAAATATTTATCGCAAGCACCTTTTTTATCTATTGGCGATAAAGGGAACACAATTAAAAAATACAATTTCCCTGCGGGCAAGGTAATTATTTATTTGTGGGTTCTGTTTTTTTTCGTTCTTCCATTTGTTGCACTAACACACAACAGTTTTTCAGCCGGCATTGAAATATTTACAAAAGCACTGAATTTATTGGCTTCGGCAATTCTTAATTCATTTTCGCTTGCATTTTTCGGGGCTTTATCAATTACATTTTGGGGAATTTTAATTGCCGTTTACATTTCGAAAAATGGAAATACATTGCTATCAAAAATTACTGATTATTCATTGCTTGTTTTATTTGCAGTCCCTTCAATTATTCTCGGAATTACACTTGTTCTTTTTTTTAATAAATCGTACTTGAATTTTATTTATTCAACTTGGGCAATTGTAATTATTGCTTATGTGGCAAAATTTACATTTTTAAGCACAAAAATTATTGCCAATTCGTTAAATCAAATACCTAAATCATTTGAAGAAGTTGCGCTTGTTTCGGGAATTTCCGAAAGTAAAATTTTTATTAAAATCCATTTTCCCCTTGTTTTTAAGGCTATTTTCATTTCGTTTATTATCGGATTTATTTTATCCTTTTCCGAATTAGGTACGACGATTTTAATTTATCCCGCCGGATTAGATATTTTATCAATTAAAATATTTACTCTTTCGCCAAACTCAACGGCTTCGCTTACAAGTGCAATGAATTTTATTTCGTTTTTTATCACATTAATTTTTGTTTTATTTTTTTATTTACTCGCAATAGTGATTAATAAAAGTACAAGGCATTTTGCTAATGATTGAGCTTAAAAACATTTCGCACAGCTACGGCAAAAAGGAAGTAATCAATAATCTTTCAATAAAATTTCAGAAAGAAAAACTTACTTGCATTCTCGGTAGTTCCGGATCCGGTAAAACAACAATTTTACGATTAATTGCCGGTTTGGAAATTCCTAACGATGGCGAAATATTAATTGAAAATAAAATTGTTTCATCGTCTGGGAAAATAATTGTTCCACCAAATAAAAGAAATATTGGGTTTGTTTTTCAGGATTTAGCCTTGTGGCCTCATTTTACGGTTTATCAAAATATTGCTCTTGCACCAAGAGAAAGAAATTTTGAAAATGCTGAAAAATCGGTGGATGAAATAATTAGATTTTTTGGGATAAATGAACTTACTGAAAAATATCCGCACCAACTTTCCGGTGGACAGAAACAACTTGTTGCAATTGCACGTGCATTGGTTCTTAAGCCCAAAATACTTTTAATGGACGAACCTTTTGCCAATTTGGATGTTAAAATAAAGCGAAAAATAATTACGTTATTAATTGATATTAAAAATAAATTTAACCTTACAATTATTTATGTTACGCACGATCATAAAGAAGCCTTTGCACTTGCCGATTATCTTTGCTTAATCAACAATGGGAAAATTGAAGATGCCGGCACGGTTGAAGAAATTAAACAATCCGAAAATGAATATGTAAAATATTTTTTAGAATATTAAAAGGAGTTCCAAATGAAAAAATTAATGATTCTATTCGTCCTCGTTTTTGGTTTGAGCAATCTTACCTTGAATGCTCAAAATTCAATTAGTAAGACGAAACGCATTCGCCATAGCGAGGCGGTTCAGGTAAAGCTGGATACCGTACTTAATTTTGATAATTACAAAACGGGTGTTTTGCCTTCCGATTGGTCGCAAGCATTTACAGGAAGAGGAGACAAAACCGAGTGGAAAATTGTTGAAGAAAACGGAAATAAAGTACTCGCACAACTTTCGAGTAATAATCCGGGCTATCATTTTAACCTTGCGGTTTACAATTTAATTGAAGCAAAAAATGTTACTCTTGAAGTAAAAATTAAAGGTGTAAAAGGAAGAATTGATAGAGGTGGCGGATTTGTTTGGCGTTACAAAGATAGAAATAATTACTACGTTGTTCGCGAAAATCCTCTTGAAGATAATGTTGTTCTGTACAAAGTGGTAAATGGCAAAAGAACGGATTTACCGTTAGTCGGGAAGGGAAGAACTTACGGTGTCGATGTTCCTCGTTTAGGTGAAGGTTGGAACGATTTAAAATTGGTTGTAACCGATAATGTTTACACGGTTTATCTAAACGGCAAAGAATTATTCAAAGTAAAAGACAACACTTTTATGAACAAGGGCAAAATCGGTTTTTGGACAAAAGCGGACGCAGTGAGTTATTTCGATAATTTCCACATTATTGTTGAAGAGTGAAATCATCTTTAGACTGTAACGAGAATGAGAAAATGGGAATAAGTAAAAGTTCATAAAGTTTGATAGGAAGGCTAAAAGGTGGAAAGGAGAAAAGGACGAAAGGTTGAAAGTTCGTAAAGTTCTTTTTGAATTTTGAATTTTTAATTTTTAATTTTGAATTGACTACGTCCGAAGGACAAAATCCGCTCACAGTTCACTGCTCACCGTTCACAGGTTTCGCTCCTACGGAGCTTGATTTTATTGGGAATTCTTCTTCTATAAATATTTCGTCCCTACGGGACTTTGTTTCTTGCTGTTATTCCAAGGAACGGAGAGAC
>CAYZGB010000026.1:0-18305 GCA_964477915.1 uncultured Melioribacter sp.
AAGGAAAAGAGTTTCTCGAAAAGTTCAAAAACCAGATTGAGAGATCAAAACAACTTTCGGAAAGTGAAAAAGAAAATATCCTTATTAAGTTGAACGAGTTTCTTGAAAAGATTTCCGACGCAAGCTTTATTCCTAAACGCTTATTCTTTGCAATTAAAAGGTTTAGACGGTGGAAAAAAATTAATCCGCAAGCTTCGTTAGAAGCACAGGCTGAAATGTTAAACGAATTATTTACAACTTACCGATTGGAAGATTTAGGTAAAGAATTCCCCGAAACACGAACCAAATTTTATTTTGAAACTTGTTTTGACGAAAGCAATGTTGAACTAAAAAATCAAATTAAAACTTTGATAAAATTACAACATCAGAAGAAAATTAAACGACGTGAGATGTTAACGTTTTTAACCGAAATTAAATCAAAATTTGAATTAACAGAAAAGGAAAAATATTTCTTAGCACGAATTAGTTATTCACATCTTAAACCACAAGACGAGGCTGATATTTTGCGAATTGCAGCAGATGGTGTTACAAAAGAAAATCTTGTTGTTCAGTTTTTCGATCAAGACGGTAATCCGTTTATTATTAGAAGACCTGTTTCCCCAAAGGAAATTTCTCGATTACATTCAATGTTTCTTGAAGCCAATTTAATGGTAAGTTTTAAATCCGAGCATCAATTCCTTGTTGCTGTTTCGCAACGCGGTTTTATTATTGGCGGATTATTTTATCAACCAATGGATTCGAAAACCGTACATATGGATAAAATAGTGGTTGCAAATGCATACAGACGAAAAGGGATAAGCGATATTTTGATGAAAGAATTTTTCAACAGAATGAAAAATGAAAATTACGAATATGTTACAACCGGATTTTTCCGTCCCGAGTATTTTTATAAATTCGGATTTGTAGTTGAAAGGAAATATTCAGGGTTAGTTAAAA
The DNA here is from genome assembly GCA_964477915.1 of uncultured Melioribacter sp. Classification (GTDB taxonomy): domain Bacteria; phylum Bacteroidota; class Ignavibacteria; order Ignavibacteriales; family Melioribacteraceae; genus WGAL01. The sequence goes on from CAYZGB010000026.1 coordinate 937, forward strand.
AATTATAAAATGGAAAGACGGGAATTTTGATACTGAATTATTTGATAATTCCTTTCGATTAAACTGAAATTGATAATTTTTTTACAAATAGTGTTGATAGTAAAACAATAAAGCTAACACCCAATAAAATGGGGGAATATCCGAGCAAGTTTAGTAATAAACCGGAAATTAAAGGGAAAAGTGAAATTGTTAGAGACAAAGCACCGTAAACACCGCTATATAAAGCTCTATTTGCCTCTGTTGTAATTTCGTAGAGAATTCCTTCAATTGAAATTTTCTGGGCACTTATACTTAAACCAACAATAAAAAATAAAATGTTATAATAAAGAAAAGAAAGATGATTGGTAACTAAAAGGTATAAAATTGGTAATGTGATTTGAAGAAAAATAAAAGTTTTGAGAACGTTTTTATATCCTTTTGTATGAACAAATTTTGACCAAAAAATATTTGATAAAATCATTCCCGTAATTTGAATTAAAAGGAGATTGCCAACTTGTCTTTCACCGATTTCGTAAGCGGTTTTACCAAGTGCAATGTAAAATGGAATTATTGTTAATGCAAAACCGGTTAGATTTACTATGATAATAAATGTTCTAAAATTAGTGTCTTTTTTCAAAATTCCCGGCACCGAACGTAAGATATCGAATATTGAATTATGGCGTTGTTCTATCTCCGAAGGTTTTTCCTTTATTGCCATAAATCCGAACGAAGCAATAAAAAGAAGTATTGCAGCAATTCCGAATAAAAGAGCGTAATTATTCGGATAATCAAATGATTTTAACAATTGCCTTGCCGTTAATGCCGAAATCAATAAACCAATTCCGCCGATAAATTGCCTGACAACAAGGAATTTTTTACGAGTAGGTGTGTCCATACTTTTACCAACAATATCTGTGTATGAAACACCGGCAAATGCACCGCTTACACTAAAAATTAGCATTAGAATAAATATAAAGGTGAGTATTATTTCAGATGAACTGTGGTTTGAATAGAAAACTGTAAAACTTAATCCCGCAAAAGCAGAAACACGTAATAAAATTCCAAGGATAAGAAATTTCTTCTTCCGAGGTTTTGTATTAAGATAACCGGCAAAAATTAATTGAGCTAATAAAGGTACACCGATTACAACGGAAGTTAAAATTCCAAGAGTTGTTTTTGTCCCTCCAACTTTAAGAACAAGAGCAGGTAAAATCGTATTACGTTCCGCAAAGGTTTGTGCAAGAGCAAGCCAAAAGCCGTGCCAAACAAAAGCGATAAAATTTCTTTTAACATTTTCCATTAAACTTGAGCAAGAGCTTCTTCAACGGATTCAGTTTCCACAATTACAGGACGAATGCCGAAATTTTGTTGAAGTTTTATTTTACTTTCCTGTCCCATTCTTTTAGCAACAAAAGTATTGCAGTCGTTTAGAAAATCTATTATAAGTTTCGGATTATCGTGATGATTGTGCTTTCCCTCGGCTAATTGTCCATAGGGATTAATCCTTTTTTCAATGAAATTTTTCTTTTCATCGTAAATGTAAAAATATGGTGCAATGCCAAAATGACCTTTCCAAATTTTACCTTCGGTATCAACACCAACAGCAATGTATTTTCTTTCCATTGTTTCCTCCGTTTTTTTTACAATTTGATATAACAAAAAAAGAACAACCGAAGTTGTTCTTTTCGTTAAAATTTGTTTTACGAAAATTCAAAATTATTTGATAAGAATTACCGGAACTTTTGCTTTGCGTGCAACTTTTTCTGCAGTACTACCAAGTAGCATTCGTTCCATAGCGTTGTGTCCTTGATGACCGAGAAATATAGCAGAAACTTTTTTCTTTTCTGCGGTATCAAGAATTACATCAAAAGGAATGCCTTCTTCAACAACTACTTTAACTTTCGTAAAGCCAGCTTTTTCCAAATCTTTTTTTAGCTTATTCAAACGCTCTTTGATGGAATCAAGCATTGTTTTATCAATAATAAAATCGTTTAGTTCAGGTGCTTCCAAATAAATAGGGACGTTAAATATCCTAACGTCAACAACGTGTAACAAAATGATTTCTTTGGCACAATCAACGGTTTTTTTCAGATGTTTAATTACAAGCGAAGTTACATCCGAAAAATCGACCGGAACTAAAATTTTACGAAACATTATTGCCTCCTTAATGATTAGTTGATCATATAATCTATTAGCTGCGAAAGTTTTTCTTTCATTTGTCTTCTATCTACAATTAAATCAACAAAACCGTGTTCAAGTAAAAATTCCGAACGTTGAAAGCCTTTGGGTAAATCTTTTCCAATCGTTTGTTTAATCACACGCGGACCGGCAAAACCGATTAAAGCATTTGGCTCGGCGATATTTACATCTCCGAGCATTGCGTAACTTGCCGTTACGCCACCGGTTGTCGGGTCGGTTAAAACGGAAATGTAAGGTAATCCGAGGTCTGCAAGTTTAGCCAAACGCGAAGTTGTTTTTGCCATTTGCATTAACGAAAGTGCTCCTTCCATCATCCTTGCACCACCGGATTGCGAAATAATTATCACGGGTAATTTATTTTCAATTGCTTTGTCAATCATTCGGGAAATTTTTTCACCAACAACCGAGCCCATACTTCCGCCGATGAATTTGAAATCCATAATTGCAATACCGACTTTTTTGCCGTTTATTTCCCCAAGCCCGGTAACAACGGCATCGTTCAATCCGGTTTTCTTAATAGTCTTTTCTATTCTATCAGTATATTTTTTAGTATCTACAAAGTTTAGCGGGTCAGCAGAGCGCATCTTTTTATCGAGTTCTTTGAACGTTCCTTTATCGAAAAGAATTTGGATATATTCTTTGCTTCCAATGCGAAAATGATGATCGCATTTAGGACAAACCCACGAGTTAACTTCAACTGTTTTGATATGAATAATTTCGTTACAATTATCGCACTTCACCCATTTGCCATCTGGGATATCAATCTTTTTTGATTTATCAGTACTTTTTTTTATGGAAAACCAACCCATTATTTTTTATCCTTATTTTCTTTTTTTATTTCAACAAATACAGTAATAATTTGTGTAGGTTCAAGGGGGTCGTTTGTTTTAAATGCAATTGTTCTTGCAATTGAGCCTTGAAGTCCAGAAGTATCAATATTAACTTCGAGAATTCCTTTTTCTCCGGGTTGTAACATATATTTATTTACGAAAGGCTCTAAACTATTATCCGATGCTTTAACGTAAGCAATTTTCAAAGGAAGTTTCCCGACATTTTTAAAATATAATTTCGCTGTTCTTTTCTCTCCTTTTTTAAGTTTTCCGAAATTAATTTGATAGGTTTGGAGTTTAAGTCTAGGTCCGTTTTTAATTGCTTTAATATTTGCGTTTTTATCAAATACATTTGCTTTAAGGACTAATTTAAATTTTGATAAAATAGGATCGTTGTTAAAAACATAAACGTATTTTGTTTGTGCTCCTTTCTTATTACGAGTATTAAATGTTACGTGGACAGTTGTTGTATCGCCGGGCAAAAGAATTTTCTTTTTAAGTTTGGCAACAGTACAACCACAAGATGAACGTACTTTGAAAATTTTTAAAGTATCCGTACCGCGGTTTTCGATTGTAAAATCGTGACTTACAATTTGACCTTCGCGTAGATCTCCGAAATTATGAAATCTGTTTGGAGAGAAAATTTTGGGTCCATTTTTCGGGAGCTCTGCAAGTTGCCCGAAAATTGTTAACGGAAGGAAAACAAACAAAAGTAACAAAAGAGTTTTTTTCATTTTTTCACCTTTGGAATAAAATTTTTGAAATACTTCGGTTCAGAAAATTCGAAATTATAAGTTAATAATTTTTCGCCAAATAAATACGCCCATTTTGCAATTATGGTAGCATTAACATCAGGAAGCAATAAAGAATTTTCAAATGATGTATCGCTAAAAACAATTTGATTTTTGCACAATTTCATTAGTTCTTCTTTATTAATTAACAAAACATCTTGTAATTTCTCGAAAACTGAATTTGTTTTACGAAACGACGCTAAATAATGTTCCGTATTATTCGCTTTACGTGCAAGGTAAAATGTTTGTTCGTCTTTTACATAATTGGAAATTTCCATTGCCAAAGCATCGAAAGTTGGAACTTCCACAATTGGTTTTGAAAGCCCGTATGCCAAACCTTTGGCTGCTGCATATCCAATGCGTAAACCGGTAAACGAACCGGGTCCCTCGGAAACAGCAATTGCCTCTATTTCTTCTTTCTTGGTTTTTGAAATTGAAAGTACTTTTTCGATTAAATCGAATAAAATTTCGGAATGGATATTTTTTTCGTAAAAATTTATTTCAATTTTTCGATTATTATTACTGTAAACAGATACGCTACAGTTTTCACCGGATGTTTCTATTGATAGTATTGGTGTTTGTAATTTATTCATAAATATTTTATTTTTTATAGCAAAATATAAAAACAATAAATAATTCTTTGCTCTTTTTAATTTTAAGTTTAGGGTTAATATGACAAAAAAAGATTACCTCACCAAACCGATTATACATATTGATATAAAAAAACACAATGTTGTTGATTTAGTTGACGCGATGGAATTTATGGCTTTCTCTTCGCGAGATTTACACAGAGCCTCAAAAATTTACGAACGTATGCTTTCCGATGAAGATACGACAATTATTCTAACTTTAGCAGGAAGTTTATTTAGTGCAGGATTAAAGAAAGTCGTTTACGACTTGGTAATGAATAATATGGTTGATGTAATTGTTTCGACCGGTGCAATTATGGTTGACCAAGATTTTTTCGAAGCACTTGGCTTTAAGCATTACATTGGTTCTCCTTATGTAGATGACAATGAACTTCGTGAGCTTCATATCGATAGAATTTACGATACATTTATTGACGAAGATGAATTAAGAGTTTGCGACGAAACTACGGCGAAAATTTTTGATTCGCTTGAACCACGTCCGTATTCATCACGTGAACTACTTTGGCATTTCGGAAAATATCTTGATGAAAACGGCGGACCTAAAGTTGACGATAGCGTAATTTATGCAGCTTACAAAAAAAACATTCCGATTTTTGTCCCTGCATTCTCCGATTGTTCCGCCGGTTTTGGAATTGTAATGCACCAAACTAAAAATCCCGATAAGCACGTATCGTTTGATTCCGGGAAAGATTTTTTGGAACTAACCCAAATAAAATTAAACAGTAAAGAAACCGGAATATTTATGATCGGGGGTGGAGTTCCGAAAAACTTTACTCAAGATATTGTTGTTGCCGCTGATATTCTTAAAGAAGATGCTCCAATGCACAAATATGCAATTCAGATAACTGTTGCAGATGTTCGCGATGGTGCTTTGTCCAGTTCAACACTAAAAGAAGCAAGCTCTTGGGGAAAAGTTGAAACAACATTTGAGCAAATGGTTTATTCCGAAGCAACTATTGCAATGCCTTTAATTGCCGGTTATGCTTATCATAAAGGGATTTGGAAAAATCGAAAATCAAGAAATTTGACAAAGTTATTTGAAAATTAATTGTGATTTAAATCATATTATTGGACAAAAATATCGTTATTTTATTTTGTTAATTAAATTCATTAATTTATAGGAGGAACAAGTGGGAAAGAGAAAAGCAAACGAACCCCGCACAGCTTTTGGTCGTTATATGGTTTATACTTTTATTCCGGCTTATGCAAACAATGTAGCCGGTTTGGTTTATATGGGTGCTGCATTTCTTATTATTATTGTGGGGCTTAGAGGGTTAGGTAAAGCCGCAGGACAATTGTCCGTGATCCCTAAATTTATGTTAACAGCAAAAGGCTCGTTAGATCCTAATTGGGTGGTTGCTGCAATTTTGTTGGAATTCACTCTCCTTATGCTTTTAGCAATTGTAACTTTCTTTACTCCGGAAGATGCACATCATGGTGCACCTCAAAAAGAAGAAGAGGAAGGGGAAAAGAAACCTTCGGTTGATTTTCATAAGGAATTAAGAGAGTTAAAAGATTTAACCGATGAAGAAATCAAGATGGTTAATGAATATCTTGATAAGTACGAAAGTATTGCAAAACGTATTAATGAATTACAGAAACTTTCTTTGCAATCTATTCAGCAAATGAAAGAAGTTGTTAAATAATTTAAATCGGTTAATTTTTTAATATATTAAGGGTGTTACCATGAAAAAGAACATGGTTTATTTTGTTTTATACATTGTTCTAATATCCGAGCTTTTAATGGTTATTGTAGAACGCGACGATTTGTTAGATCAAGAGGAAGCAATTAGAGATAAAATGCTTGTTACAATTGCTGAATCTTACAAAAAGCCGGTAATGTTGATTATTCCGGAAAAATTTTCGGATTATAATATTAAGAATAAAGAGCCAAAAAGAGTTGTAATGACGCCAATCGGTTTGGTTGCTGATAAAGAAAAGCAAAATGTAATATATTTCATTGATGTTAAAAAAGGTAGTAAAAATATTCCTCCTCGTTGGCCGAAAGGTGGAATTACCAGCAACGACAAGAACTCAAATTATTTTATTACCAAAAATCCCGATGGCTCTGCAATTTTTAATGCTGTATTGAAGACGCAAGGACTTTATACTTTTGAGGCTTATTTTAAGGTTAAAAGAGAGTTACCTTCGTATCTTCCGGATTTTCTTCAAGAAGAATTAAGAAAAATGATAGGTAATAAAATTGAAGCAGTAAGTCCGAAAGCCGAATTTACCGTAAATGCTAAAAGAGTTGGTGGTGTGAAAAAGAAAGAAGTAGAATTTGAATTTTAGAGGTGAATAAATGAAAAAAATATTGTTACTTTTAATAGTAGTTGCGTCAACATTATTTGCTCAAAAAATTACAGTAATTGATACTGTAAATGCAACTACTATGGAACAATTTAAAGTTCCAGCGGAAAAAAATATCGTAATTGCCAATGTTCTAAGAATACAAATTAATGCTTCTTTGCTTGACGCCTCGCTAAATCCAATTCGCGAATGCAAAAATTTGTTCCAGGATCCTTCAAATGCCGATATAAAGAAAAAAACAAAAGGTGGCAGAGGAACAAACGTTCAATTCGCTGTTTTCGAAACTATTGAAGAAGAAGGAACATATTACGTAAAAATTGATATTAAGGTAAAAGGTGAGAGAGGTAGAGGTAAAAAGACTGTTTATTATTTAGTAAACGTAAAATATCCGGAAATAGTAGCACCTATCGAGTTAAACGAAAAAGGTTATTATTATTCCGAAACGAAATCATTTAGTATTGCTACCGTTCAATTTTCAAATCCAAATCTTTATTCGTACAAAATTTTTTCTTCATCTGGTAATGTGATTGAAGAAAAAAAAGGTGCTGTTGTTGTATTGGATAGTGTTTTAAGCGATTTACGGTATGTCGGTCAAAAAATAAAGGTTGTTGGTTATTACAACGGTAAACCGTTTAAATATAGAGAAATTGGTTCAAACGAAGTTCACAATACCGAATGGGAAATATTAATCAAGCAACCTAAAATTAACGAATTTACCGATTGGCGAAATGTCGATAATAAAAAAGAAGAGCCGGTTATTATTAGTGCATACAATTACAAAGCTATGAAGATTTTGTATTCTTACTTTGGCAAGACCCAAAGCGGCTTTGTTGTTGTTAAACCCGAAATTAAAGGCTTTTCTTTAACTTCCGAACCGCAAGGACTGGTTATTAACGCAAGACCAATAAAAACCGGAAGTTGGTTATATGTTCAGTTTGAATTAAGTCAAGATTATCTTGATGGAATAGAAGAATATGGACAAGTGGATGCAAAAATTCACGTTCGGTTTAGAACACAGTTTAACGAAAAAATCGATAGAACTTACGACGCGACTATTTACAAATAATGGATAGCGAAATGAAAAAAATCATATTTATATTACTATCGGGATTAATTTTTAGCACAATTGCTTTTTCCCAATCGGCTGATGATTTGACGAAGATGATAAACGTCAAATTGAAGAACGATAAGAAATATCTTATGGTTTATGCCGTTCCATTGGAATTGGATAAGAAAAAAGATAAGGACTTACTTGTTCTTCCACGCACAAATAGAAGGGAACCGTTCAAATTCAAATTTGGTGACGAATACACTTATAATATAATTATTATGAAAGACGGACTTGAATTGGATTCCCTTGTATTGTTATATATTGAAGAAATTAAAAATAATTCACTTGCTTCGGAAGGACTTTTTGATGCGGCAACACCACCTTCGGATGATACTACCATTGTGATGAATTTTACCGATATGTACAATCTGAAAAAAAATCATCCGAATTTATACAAACAATTTTATGATAAGGTTGAAACTTATGTATTAAGTAATGAGGAAGAAGCACCTTTACAATCTTTGTTAAAAATTAATCCCGATACAAAAATTCGTAAAAGTTTCGGTTTTGCTTCTCGCGATATGACCGATTATTTGAGATTTATGAGATTTAATACGCCTGCACATTGGTATCCGAGTGAAGAATCTAAAAAGAAGGCGATTGGACGCTCTAAAGGGAAAAAAGAGACTTCGTTCCATCTTGACGCTTCACTCTATTCACTAAGCTTTTCTCATAAATTTATGCGATTTGGAATTGGTGGAGCAAGTCTCGAGGTTGATGTTGAAGAGCCTTTGATGAATATGTTGCCTTTACAATCAATGCGTCTGAATGCAGGTTTCAAAACAATGTTTATGTTGGGCGATAAAAAAACTCCTAGAAAAAATACATACATTGATGCCAAATTTCAATTGCGTTATTTTATGTCAAAGAAAACAGCATTGGACGGACAATGGCAATTTAATAATTTCCCATTAATTTTTACTGAAGATGAAGTAAAGCTTAATTCTACTACCGGTGTTTTGGCTGATATTTCAGTTACAAGACCGTTTACTTTGCCTTTTATGAGATTTTACTTCACAATAGCAAGTAGCGATTTTACATCTCCCAATGTTGTATTCAGTGGAGATCCTGCAATTAATAATGGTGGCTCTTATGCATATTTTGCGCAAAATCAATTCCTATATACAATGTCGTTCTTCTGGAATGGTGACGAAAAAATGCAAAATATGTTTAAAATGGATGTTGGTTTAGGTTATTATGATGTAAGAAGAGTTGAATATGGTTCTGGATATAGTATTAAAAATTCACCTATCGTTTTTAATAGAATTCAGCCTTATGTAAAAATTTATTACACATTTGCTCCTTCCAATATTCCGCTTTTTAACATCAATGTAAAAATTTACGATAGCCAAGCAACAATTGGCGGTTGGTTCAGACTTTATCAAACGAAAAATCAGTTACATAACATTAGGTTCGATGTTCAATACATTACAAAACCTTTCGGACGTCAATTACGTCCTTGGGAAACTAACGGTGGACTTGCACTTAATTTGAGGTATCGATATGGGTTATAAGAATACAATAATAATTTTCTCGTTGGTGTTTTTGTTTTCGAGTTTTTCTTTTGCACAAGAAGAAATTCCGGGCGATAGTTCAACGGTAAAAGAATTAAAAAAGATTTTTGAAAATCTTGAATATAATACAATTGCTTATAACGATTTGAAAGTAAAATGGATAATTAAAGACCCGAGTTTTATCCGTGATGTTTTTGGACGTTTTGTAGTAAATAATGCATTGCGATTAAATGGGAAAAAATTAAGTCGTAAGGAATTAAAAAAACGTGCAAAATTAATTTATGAAGGCAAAGTTGTTTTGGATTTACGCAAAAGATATTACGACGACGAAATTGAATTTTTTGCCTTTGTTCCGGAAGACGAACTCGAAAAAGATAAACCGAATTATTTATTCGATCCTGTATTAGATGGATTTTATTTAAGAGAAATTGTCGGGAAGGAATTGTATCGGGAATTGCAGAAACGCAGATATTATTACAGCGATATTACGAAAAGGGAAATGGATGTAAAACCCGGATACTTTTTCAATGTTAATTTGCAAGTGCTAAATCCGTATGTAATGTTTTGGTCAACAACTTCCGATTACCGTAATAAATACCTTGTTGCATTTTGGGGTAAATGGGGAATTGAGGAAGTTTACTACCCGGGCTGGACTTTACCACAATATTTCTTTGGCGCTGAATTAACTTATTATAAAGTTTTGCCGGATGACCCTCAAGATTACACGTATAAAGTAGCAATTGGGACAAGTACGACTTCTGCCGAAACTTATGTATCTGCTTTACCAAAAGTAAAACTTATGAAATCGGCGAATGATATTAATTTTAAGATTAACGGCGATTTGCTTTCGTTTGTTTCACCTAAATTAAAAGGTTATTACATTGATCTTTCCGGTTCGTTTGCTTATCAATATTATAAAGGTAACGATTTGAATTTACCGGATACTACTTCGTTTTATTCGGTTCGCGATTATTTTAATTTTTCGGTTACTAAAAGAAAGATATTTAATTTGTTCCATCTTGGCGAATTTATGGCGGGTGGCGGAATTTCAACATTTTCAATCCGTCATTTGAAATATATTCCCGGACGACACGATTTAATTTATCTTGATAATTTGGATTTCTTTAATAGCTTTTCACATTTTGTTAATTTGAAATTCGGTGTGGAACGTTACGGCGGATTAGTTCAACATCATCTTATTTTTAATGTTGGATATAATGTTACTGACGGTTACGGTGTTGCAGGAGTTGATGTTCAAGCAATGTTGAATGATACATTTGGGTTCAGAATTATTTACAATACGTTTTTGGGTATCGACCTTAATAAAGTTCCATATAGAACCGATAGCCAAATAGTATTTTCACCAATTATTAAAATTAATTATTGATTTCTAACGGTGAATAACATAAAGAAAATATTTGGCGGGAGTTTTATTTTCGTTTTTGTTTTCTTTTTCTTGCATTTAAATTTATGGGGGCAAGAAGCTTTTAAATATTACAAATTGGTTGAACAAAAGCTCAATGAAGACCGAAAATATCTTAACATTTTTGATATTCCCGTTGAAATTACTAAGAAAGATGCAAATTACTTAAAAAACATAAAACGATTTAGCCATAAAGGGCAACCATATTCGTTTGAGGTGCAAAAAGGCTATACTTACATTTTCGAATTTCTTGATGAAACTATTGAAACAGATTCTATTACCTTATTAAGAGTTTATCTCGAAATTGATCGTTCCGAACAAGGCGAAGGTGAAGGTTTGTTTGATCAAATTTCGGGTGGTTCTAATTACGATACAACCATTGTGCTTGATTTTCGAGATATTCAAGAGTTGTATTTTAACGATAGAGCAAAGTACAATTATTTGTTGAAATTACTTTACAATGCTTTGGACGAACAATCGCCAAACGCTGTGCTTGGAATTAAAGTTGATGAAAAATTAATGAAAAGCAAGGGTATTTCGGGCAAGAATAATCTTGATTTTTTGAATTACCATTGGGTTAATTCATCTCATTATTTCCCGAGACCATTACTAAAAAAACGTTTGCGTCGTGGCAGACATAGAAAAGCGGTTAATTTCCCTTATCATCTCGAAGCATCTTTTTCGCACGTAACTTTTTATGATTCGAAGCATTTCAACTACGGTTACAGCAATATTTCGGGTGAACTTAATTTCGAATCGAAAGTATTGAATTTATTGCCTTGGCAATCGATGACAGCCTCATTCGGTATTCGTACTTTTATTTCTTTTTCCGAAGTCGTGCAAAATTTATATGACGATTTTCTCGTTAATGCTCGCATACTTGGACGATTTAGAATCAACACATCTTCATTTGCGAACAAATTACCTTTTGTTTATACTGAAAAACCCGGGCTTAATGTTTCTTCGGGAATTATTCTTGATGTAAATACATCGCGTATTTACGGACTACCTTTCTTTAATTTCTATTATGCCGGTGGAATTTCCAATTACGATAAGCCCTATGTAACTTTTGGACGAAGCGATAGCTCGCGTGCGTATTTTAATAGTTCTACTTGGGAAACTTCAATGTCTTTTTACTGGAATACAAGTGAAAAACTGAATATGCGTTTCCGTATGGATATTGGTGTTGGTGGATTTAACGCAGATAAAGTTGTTTATTATAAAGGCAGTAAAACCGTTTATGGGTTTTATCGTCTTCATCCGGTAATTAATTTTTATTTTAATTTCGTTCCCAACAAGAACGAATTATTTGGTATGAAATTAAGATTTTTCGATAGCGTACTTTCAGGCAAATTTTGGATTAAATTTTTGGAACTTAATAAAATTCATACGTTCAGATTTGAAGTTCAATATTTATCCAAACCGTTTTTCCGTAAAGCCCGCGAGTGGGAAACTTCGAGCGGTGCAGCAGTGCAAATTGTTTATAGGTTAGGTTTCTGATGAGGAAAATGTTGTTTTTCATATTGTTGTTAATTTTTTCATTTACTCAATATGCACAAGTTCCGGATTCGGTTAAGGTTAAACGTTTGCAAAAGATTTATCATAATCTCGAATATAATACAATTGCATTTAACGATTTGAAAAACACGTGGGATATAACCGATCCTCTTTTTGTTCGCGAAATTTTTAACAGACTTGTAGTTGCCAATGCATTAAAAGTAAACGGAAAGAAACCGACTGCGGAATTTATTAAAGAAAAAGCAAAAGATATTTACGAGGGGAAAGTTTTCATAGAACTTCGCCGCCGTTATTATGATAATGAAATCGAATTGATGAGATTTTTTACGGAATCGAAATTAGATAGTACGCGTTCTACTTACTTTTTCGATCCGCTAACGGATAATATTCAAATCAAACATATTCTTGGCGAAAAAGTTTACAACGAATTGAAGAAACAATTTTATGCATTTAATGATTTAACCAAAACTTACTACGATAGCAAAGATGCTTACGAATTTGATTTGAATTTACAACTTACAAATCCACACGTAATGTTTTATTCGATGACAACTAACGATAGAAATAAATATTTGATTTCCGCAATTGGAAGGTGGGGTAACGATTATATTATGCTTCCGGGGTGGTATTATCCGAATTACGTTGCCGGTTTAAAAGTAACATATATTGATTATCTAATAAATAGTCGTCCGCATTTTACTTACTCTGTCGAGGTTGGTTTGGGAATGACTGCACATCAACCGACTTTTAATTACAATGTTTTGGATGCCGTTCATCTTTACAATACCGGAAATTCGCTTTATTTCAAATTTGACGGAAATCCGCTAAAACTCTTTTTAGATAAAGTTGATAATTACAATTTCCAATTAATTCTTTCACTTGCGATTACACAGTTCCCGGCATCTTCTTTCGATTTGGATTATGTTTCAAAATTTTATTCAACGAGGAATTACTTCGTTTTTATGTTCAATTATAATAATATTTTCAACGTTGCAGATTTAGGTTGGTTTAATGCTTCTGCAAGTATTTCGGGATTTGATGTTTACAATTATTTATATACGCCTAAATATTCCCAACTTATCGATTTGGAACCGGATGCGTCGAAATTTAAATTTAATTTGAATTTGGAAGCTTCGCTTTCGAACGCAAGCGGATTATTGCATTACAAAACAGGTGTATTGTGGAATATCAATTTTTCGGATGCGTATTCATACCTTGGTGTGAAAGCATTGCTGATGTTAAATAATACCTTCGGTTTCGATTTTAAATTTTTTACCGGATTTTCGTTCAGCGGACATTTGCCGTATTACAGACAAAGTGCGTATTTAATTTTTTCGCCAATAATAAGGATAAATTATTAGTGATTTAAATCATTGTAAAGAAATGTGCAGAATTAAATTTTATATAGTATGATAAAAATCAAAAACATATTGCTTTCCTTTCTTTTTGTCTTGTTAATGGGTGCGGAATTATTTGCTCAATCAATTACTGTTACTTATCCCAATGGCGGCGAAACACTTCAGATTGGCAAATCTGTTAATGTTCTTTGGACTTCGAGTTCCGTTACTTATGTTAATGTTCAGTATTCAACCGATAACGGCGTAACGTGGAACACAATTGCAAATTATGTCCCTGCAAGTATTGGTAAATATACTTGGGATATTGATTCTAATTCCGTTAATCCCAGCACCGAAGCATTGATTAAAATTGTTAGTACTGCCAATTCTTCTGTAAACGATGTTAGTAATTCCAATTTTACTTTATCTGAATTAAGAATAAATTATCCGAATTCAAATTCCATTCTACAAAAGGGAAGAGCGTCCAATATTACTTGGTTCGCGAGTTCGGATATTACCGGACTTGATTTCGAATATTCCGTAGATGGTGGAAATTCTTGGGTAACGTTTGCAAGCGGAGTTGATCCGAACGATGTTTCGTATTTGTGGGATGTAAATATTCCCACTTCAAATCGTGCAAGATTGCGAGTAACCGCCTCGAACGATCCTAAAATTTCCTTTGAAACGGATGATTTTATTGTTTCGGAATTGTCATTGATTTCGCCGGTTGGCGGAGAATCGTGGCAAGCAGGAACAACACACGCAATTTTGTGGCAAAGCGAAAACGTTGTTAATGTCGATTTGCAATATTCTGTTGACGGCGGAACTTGGCAAAATATTGCTACTAACATTTCGGCTGGTGGCGGTAGTTATTCGTGGACAATACCCGACGAACTTTCCGACCAAGTTTATGTTAAAATTAAAAATTCCGATGCTTCGAATGTTTACGATGTAAGTTCATCGCAATTTACAATTTTGAATTTGAAAATTACATCGCCAAATGGTTCGGAAGGTTTTGAAATTGGTACAACACAAGCTGTTACGTGGTCAAGTAATTTAAGTGGAACGGTTACAATAGAACTTTCGACCGACGGCGGTGCAAATTACGATACGGAAATAGCATCCGGTGTTGATATTAATTTAGGGTCGTATTCTTTTACTGTTGGAAATACGCCAACAAATCAAGCAAAAATAAGAATTATATCCGATTCCGATAATTCGATACTTGATGAAAGCGAAGATAATTTTACTATCGGAAGTTTAACAATAACAAGTCCGGCTGGTGGCGAAAATTGGCTTGCCGGAACTTATCACCAGCTATCTTGGCAAAGTACCGATGGAATTGATGTTGTTTCAATCGATTATTCTTCCGATAACGGAGCAACGTGGAATGTTGCAGTTGCCAACTATCCGGCAAGTTATGGAAGCTATTATTGGTACATTCCGAACGGACTTTCCGGTGATATTATTTTACGAATTTACGATGCAGTGACGGAAATTGGTAAATCTCACGTAAGCAATCCGATTTCCGTTGCAACGTTGCAAATAACTTCGCCGTTAAATGGTGCAATTTACAAATGGGGAGATGTTGTAACGGTAAATTGGACGGCAAGTTCGAATATTAGCAATGTTAGAATAGAATACTCAACGGATTACGGAAGTACGTACACACTTATTGAAAATAATGTGAACGCCGCTACCGGTACGTACAATTGGACTATTCCGAACGGGCTTTCGTCCGACGGAATGAAAATCCGTTTAACTGCGGAAGACAATTCGGCATTCAGTTCAACAAGTCCCGGATATTTTACCGTTGGCAACATTCAATTGCTTACACCGAACGGCGGTGAAAAGATTGTCGGTGGAATTTATTACAATATTACGTGGAGTGCAACAAACAGTATTGGAAATGTAAGATTAGAATATTCGACTGACGGCGGAGTAACTTACACTAATATTCCGGGTGCAAGTTCAGTACCGGCTTCCGACGGTTCTTACGCTTGGTATGTACCAAACGTAAGCACGACTCAAGCACGTATTCGAATTAGCGATTCTCAAACAGCAAATATTATTGATGAATCGGATAACGATTTTACAATCGGAATTTTACATTTAACAAATCCCAACGGGGGGAAAGGATATTTTCCAAATGATAATATTTCCATTACTTGGACTTCGCAATACGTCGATGCATTATTGATTGAATACACAACCGACGGAGGCAGTAATTGGACAACAATTGCTTCCAATGTAGATCCAACGCTTGGTTCGTACAATTGGACAATTCCGAATATCTACACAAATTATGCGCAAGTTAGAATTTCCGATTTGAATAATTCGAATAATTACGATGTTAGCGACCAATATTTCAAAATCGGAAATATTAAAATCACTTCGCCAAACGGAAACGAAATTTTCCAAGTAGGAAAAACTTATAATGTTACCTACGATTATTCAAATAATATAAGCAGTATAAATATTGAAATAAGCACGGATAACGGAACATCTTGGAATTACATTGCAAGCAACGTTACCGCAACCGGTACTTATTCTTGGACGGTTAATGATATTCCTACAACAACGGCGATAATGAAAATTACCGATAGTGATTATCCTGAACTTACCGACCAAAGCGATAATACTTTTACAATTAAAAGACTGAACTTACTTGCACCTAACGGCGGGGAATTTTTCCTTGTAGATAGCATTGCTACAATAAGTTGGAATAGTGCAGAGGTAAGCAATATTAAAATCGATTATTCCACCGATAACGGTGCGGTTTGGAATACGGTTGTTAGTTCAACACCGGCTGCACCGCAATCGTACGATTGGCGTGTGCCTAATACGTATTCGATAAATACATTAATAAGATTAAGCGATGCCGACAATCCTTCCGCATTTATTGAAGATACTTCGGATGCCGTTTTTACAATCAATTTGCTTTATTTGGAATCGCCGAATGGCGGTGAAGCGTACAACGTTTACGATACTACGTTAATTAAGTGGCATTCGCATAATTCTGTTTCTACAATCGATTTACAATACTCGACAAATAACGGAACGTCTTGGAATCCGATTGCAAGTGGAATTACGGCAAGCGATAATCAATATGCTTGGCAAGTCCCGAATACACCTACAAACGAGGCATTGGTTCGAATTGTAAATCAAGCAAATGCAAATATTTTGGATGTTAGCAATGCTACATTTTCGATTGGGTCAATTCAAATTACTTCACCTAATGGTGGTGAACGCTGGCAAGTTGATTCCGTAAAATATATTAAGTGGAATAATCTTGTTTCGGTTTCGGAAGTAAATTTACTTTACTCAACTGATGGGGGAACAACTTGGACAACAATTGCAAATAATGTTGATGCAACCGCTGAACAATACGCTTGGACTGTTCCGAACACGGTTTCTGCGAATGCTTATGTGAGGGTTGAAAGTTCCGCCGATACAACAATTCACGACGAAAGTAATTCCGCTTTCTCAATTGCTAATATTATTATTACATCACCGAACGGCGGTGAATATTTACAAGCAGGTAAGAATTATAATATTACTTGGGATTCGTACAACATTAGTACTGTAACCATCCAATATTCAACGGATAACGGTACAACTTGGAATACTATAATAAGCAATTACGCTGCTGCGTTAGGCAGTTATTCGTTCACTATTCCGGATAATATTTCATCCAACACATTTTT
>CAYZGB010000027.1:0-18216 GCA_964477915.1 uncultured Melioribacter sp.
AAGCCTTTAGCATTCTGATAATCGTAAGGTGGAACTAACGGAGCCCCTTCATATACGGGAAGTTCATGATAATTGAACTCACTTACTTCCACATGTTGTTGATTAGTTCCGTTTCCATTAACAGTTGCCCGAAATGTTAGCATAGAATCCGGATTGGTTTTTAATTTAAAGCCCGGAATATAAATGGTAAAACTAACACTGTTCGGTGAATTATTGGTAATTCCAAAATCAAAACCTCCCGATGAAAATTTTGCAGCAACAAGATGATAATCATCATCAGGATTAATCACAAAGCCAATAGAAACCTGCGAACCGGTTGCCGGCGATACAAGATGAGTAGTAACGGGAGAAACAAGAGCCGGAACCTTAATCGAGTCTTGGAATTTGGTTGTGTTACTAATATCATCAACCAAAAGGAAATAAAGGCTGTCATTGATTCCGTCGGTATTTAAAATACCGAGATAATCGCTGGCAGAAGTATCGAGAATATCCGCCATTGTGTAGCTGTCCCCAATCAATGGAACATTAACATTCACATCCCAGGTTGGCATAGTCGGTTCTTTCGGCATATCGAAACACGAAGTTACAATAAAACCGAGAAACGTGAATGTAAAAATTTTTGTTAATACTTTTTTCATAACCTTACTCCTTTTAAGTAAGAAAAGACCGTAAATATCTTTCGATATTACGGTCTTAAAATAATAATTTTTTTAATCAATATTATTATTTCAAAAGAATCATTTTTCGTGTAATAACATTGTTGTTTGCTTTTAATTCATAAAAATAAATTCCTGAAGATAGCTTACTTGCATCAAATTCAACTTCATATAATCCGGCTGGTTTTTCACCCTGTACAAGTGTTGCAACTTCGGAACCAAGTGCATCGTACACTTTAAGTGTTACGTAACTATTTTTTGGAATAGTGTAACGAATATGAGTTGTTGGATTAAATGGATTCGGATAATTTTGATACAAGGCAAATTCTCTCGGTTTATTAGCGTCGTTTTCAACTTCTACTACCGAACCTCTACCTCCACCGAATTTAGAGAAGTGAGAAAGTCTCAATTCTATATTATCCGAGTTTACATCAAATTCCAAACCATGCGATACAAAAAGTGAATCAACATAGTAGCCAAAACCGATATCGTTAATATCGATATTTAAGAATTGTAATAGTGCATTAAAAGCATTCGTAAATGGAATGGTTAGACGTGCATAGTGACCCGGATTAAAGTAATAAAAATCATCCAATCCGTGGAAACCGGAGCTATCGCCTATAACTGTAACTCCCATAAACATAAATAGATTTGGATCAAAATAATAACCAGCATCTTGGCAACTAAATCCGAAAATATTTACACCGATTGTAATATCTTCGGATAAAGCACCGGAGTCAATCCCAAAACTTACTCCGACAAGTGCATCGTAAAGTTGTTGCCAATTAGCCATAGGTCCGGGAAGTGTGTATTCGGGAATTGTAAAAAATTCTCCCGTGGAAATTGTATCCCCGTCTACGGTTATGTTACTACCGTTACAAGGATCCCATACAATAATCTGATAAGTTATGTTATGCTCTTGGGCAAAAACACCCGAGGCAAAAAATACTGTTAACAAAAGTGTTGCAATTTTTTTCATTTTCTCCTCCTTTTATTGTTTTTCATTAATTTCGATTTCAAAATAATACTAAATTAGGTTTTGTCAAGTGATATAAACCAAAGTGTTATTTAAATCACATTTTACTTTTCGCGAAGAACAAGATACATATCCATCTTGCCTTTACCTTTGGCTTCTACTTTACCACGATATTGGCAAACAAATTTATCCTTTATTAATTCGTATGTTGTTGCCGAAATATTTACAAACCCGGGGACACCGGAGCTTTCCATTCTACTTGCAATATTTACGGTATCGCCCCAAATATCGTATGTAAATTTCTTTTTACCTACAACTCCGGCAACTACATTTCCGGTATGAACCCCTGCTCTCATTTGCCATTTAACACGGAAGAACATATGGTGACTTTTTATAAACTCTTGCATTTTCAGAGCCGCTTTAATTACTCTTTCGGCGTGATCGTTGGTAATTTGAGGAAGTCCACTTGCCGCCATATACGCATCACCAATCGTTTTCAATTTCTCCAATCCGTATTCTTCTACAATATTATCGAATTCAAGAAAGATTTTGTTTAATTCGTCAACAAGTTGATCCGGCGGTAAGTTAGATGCTTTTGAGGTGAAATCTTTAAAATCTGTAAATAAAATCGTTACACTTTCGAATTGGCGAGGTTCAACGAAACCTTTATCTTTAAGTTCCAATACAGCTTGAGCCGGTAAAATATTGTGAATAAGTTCATCTGTTTTATCTTTCTCTTCTTGTAATTCTCTTGTTCTTTCGCGAACAAGTCTTGCAAGCTCAATATTTCTTTTTCTTACTTGTTGTGTTTTGTAATATGAAAATCCGTAAACACCGGCAATAAGCAAGAAAAACACGATTGTTCTAAACCACCAAGTTTCCCAGAAAGGCGGTGTAATTATAAAACTTACTGTTGCGTCTTTATTACTCCAAATTCCGTCTTGATTTCTACATTTTACCCTAAAAGTATAATTACCAGGTGGAAGAGAACGGTAAGTTACAGTATGCTCTTTGGTTTCCGTCCAATGTTTATCCACACCTTGCAAGATATATTTATAATAAATTTTATTTGGATCGGAAAAAACAACACCTCTATAATCGAATGTAACATTATTCATAAAATATTTTAAGTCCATTGTTGCCATAGGCACTGTGTCTATCTCGGTATCTTCACTAATAATTTTTACATTTCTTATATAAGTGGAAGAAGGAAATTGACGCGGTTTTTCATTCGGATTCATTTGTGTTACACCGTTTTGCGATGCAAAAAAGAGATTGCCTTTACTATCCTTAAAAACTCCAAACATATTCATTTCGGTGCCGGCAAAACCGTCTTTTTTAGTGTAAACTTTTATTGCATCTTTTTTCTTTGTCATAAAATTAACATAATCGATTCTTACAACTCCTTGTGGAGTACCGACAAAAATATAATCTCCTTCTTCTACACCGAAATAGCAAGTGTTTGACGGCAATCCGTCTTCGGTTGTTATTGTTGTAAACTTATTGCCATCGTAAATGCTAATACCTAAATCCGTAAAAAACCAATAATCACCTTTTTCGTTTTGAAGCCCCCAATAAACGGAGTTACTAACCAAACCATCCTTTTTTGTCAGTACTTTCACTAAAGAATCGTTATTAAAAAACATTACTGCTTTGGGATCGCTTACTACGCATAAGTTATTATCAAAATCCTTAAAAATGTGTAATACCCAAGAATCTCGTAGTGTATCCCAGAATTCGGGATAATCACTCAAAAACTTTTTGTCTTTTGTGGAAAAAATTTTGATCCCATTGGTAGTACCAACAATTAAGGTGCTATCGGAATTTTGGTAAAAAGATAAAATATATTTATTACTATTCTTTTTAAAAATTCGAATGGTGTCCTCAATCATCCCTTTATTATAAATAGCTATCCCTTCTTTCGCCCCAATAAAAATATCGGTAGGATTTGGTTGAATAAAAGCAGCTGCGCCATTACCGAGTATGCCATCTTTTTCAGTTAAAATTTTACTACGGTTTCTATAAATCATTGAAACGCCTTCTTGCAAATGCCCGAACCAAAGACGATTCCATTTATCTTTATAAATTCCGAAAACACTATTACTTGCCAAACCATTAGCTTTATTGTAAATCAAAAATTTCTCAACCGGCAAACGACTCATTCCACCGTCACGATAACCAAACCAAATATCTCCTCTTTTATCCTCTATTCCGCAGAGAAGTGAATTTTTACTTAAACCGTTTTCTTCTCTATAATTTATTACGTCGCCGGAATCATAAATAAACACGCCGTTATTTTCCGTTCCAATCCAAATTTTGCCGGAAACGTCTTCAAAGAAAAACGAAACAGTGGCGGAATTAAGAAAATCGAGTTGTTTTAGTTTTCTTCCGGTTAGTAAATAGGTTTTATTTTTTCCCGAAATCCATAAATTGTTACGGTTATCCTCAAAAATTCTTAGAACTTTTTTTAGCTTCACAAAACCCAATTTATGCATTTGTGAAAGCTCACAATTATCCG
The DNA here is from genome assembly GCA_964477915.1 of uncultured Melioribacter sp. GTDB lineage: Bacteria > Bacteroidota > Ignavibacteria > Ignavibacteriales > Melioribacteraceae > WGAL01. The sequence goes on from CAYZGB010000027.1 coordinate 4,151, forward strand.
CTTTCCAAATTCCCTTATTTAAACTTCCAACCCAAAGCGTATTATTTTTATCGATATACAGATATACGAGAGTATCCGGGAAATTACTATATGATGAAACGAATTTTGAGAACTTACCATTTTTGTAATAAAACAGCCCGTTGTTACCGGTAGCAAAAAATAGCGTTGAATCTTTACTTTCTACAATAGAATAAATAAAATCCCGCGAAAGAGCAGCGGCGTTCGAGTCTTTAATTGTTACAATTTTGCAGCTATCGTTAAAATATACACCTAACCCGTGGTTTGTCCCGAACCAAATATTGTGCTTAAAATCTTCAAAAATAACACGAATGTGGTTGTAAGGTAATCCGTCCTTTATTGTATAATTTACGAATTCAGTTCCGTCAAACCGAGCAGCACCTTCTTCGGTTGCGATCCACAAAAAATCATTATGTGTTTGAATAATAGAATAAACGGAATTTTGCGGAAGTCCTTCGTCGGTAGTAAATTTAGTAAAAGAAAGAGTTTGGGCATAAATATTGGAAAAAAGAAAAACAAAAAAAAGCAGAAATATTTTTCTAATATTTCTCACTTAGACCAAATTAATTAATAGGTTCGTCGCCAGTATTGGGATTATTTGCAAAACCGAATTGAATATCCGGTGTGGCATCAATGCGAATTTCACCGTATCTTTTTTCGTAACGTTGAATGTTTTCTTGCAACGCACGAAGTAGCATTTTTGCATGTTGCGGTGTTGTTATTATTCTTGACAAAACTTTTGCTTTAGGCACTCCAGGAACAATTCGAGTAAAATCCAAAATAAACTCAGCAGGAGAGTGTGTAATTATTGCTAAATTCGAATAAGTTCCTTGTGCTTCTTTTTCGTCAAGTTCAATATTTATTTTGCCTTGAACATTTTTTTTATCCATTACAGACCTCTTTAAAAAAATTAAGGATTGCCCCCAAATAAGGGGCAACCCTAAAAATTGTTATTTATATTGATCGGCTTTTTTGAAAGCTTCTTTGGATTTTTCCGTTTCACCCAAGTTAGCATAAATTTTACCAAGTGCATCCCAAATTGCACCGTCATCAGGTTTTAATTCCAAATATTTTTCGATGTATGGCAATGCAGCTCTAAATTTTTCCTGGTAACTTAAATCATCTTCTTTTCCTTCACTTACAGCTTTATCACGAATAGCCATTCCCCATTTAATATAGGTAATACCAATATTGTACAGAGCGTTTTCGTAATTCGGGTCAATCTTCAAAGCCTCTTCAAATTGATTAACTGCCTCTTGATATTTTTTTGCACCAAGCAGTAAAACTCCGTAATTGTAATGGTAATTTTTATTACCCGGATCTCTTTTTACGCCTTCTTCAAAGGCTTTCATTGCAGTATCGAGCATTTTGGCAGAAACGTAAGCAGCAGCCAAATCGTTTAAGATATTTGGATCGTTGGGGAATTTTTGTTTGCCTTCTTCCAAAACTTTAACGGCATCTCTGTAATATTTTATTGCTGTTAAGCTATCTTGTTTATTTTTTGTTTCGTAAAATTTTTGCATATGGTTTTGACCTTGTTGCAAAATAATTTCGCCAAGACGAACATAAATTTCTTCCGAAGGTGCTCTTTTTACAACTTCTTTAAGTGGAGCAATGGCACTATCCGGTTCGCCTGCATTAAAGTAAGCATAAGCTTCATATTCGTAGCTCTTTGCAGAATCCGGTAAACAAACTATTGCATTTTTAAAAGCATCAATTGCTTTATGATAAAACATTTTTGAACTATCTGCGGAATGTTGGTGTGTAGCACGGTTATAATAAGCTGCACCTTTGTTAAAATTTTCAGCCCATTTTGCGTTTTTAGCAAGCTTAATCTCTTTTTCAAACCGTTTGCTTATCGAAAGAGATTTGTCGTAGGCTTCAACCATTTTTTTGAAATCGCCTTTAAATCCGTAAACGTCACCAAGGAGTTTGTATCCTTCGTCGCTATTGGGATTTTTCTTTAGCTCTTCCTGCAATACATTGAACGCTTTGTCATATCTTTTTTGTTGAATGTAAAGTTTGGCACTTGTAATCTCTTTTGACGAGCAAGAGAACGCCATAAAACCAAAAATCATCGACATTAAAGCAAGATAAGAAACCGCTTTTTTCATTTTTTCTCCGTTAAATTATTTATTAAATTTCATTTGTTTTCAGATATTTAAAATAAGGAAATTTGCCCGCCTTTTCAATAATATATTATGAATCAAATTTTTTATTTAGCAAAATATTTACTTCGTTAAAAAATTTGTTTCTTAATGATTTTGAATACTCGGCTTCGGTTTTAATTTCGAAAACAATCGGCGTTTTATTTTCGGTTTCGAATTTCTTGAATAATTTTTCCAACTCTTTTTCATCTTGAATCAAATAATACTTTATTCCGTAGGATAAAACAATTTTTTCAAAATCAATTTTTAACGGCATTTTGAAATATTTTTGAAAATGTTTTCTTTTATCTGCAACCGGCAGTAATTCGAAAATTCCTCCGCCGTTGTTATTTTGTAAAACAATAGTAAGCGGAATTTTTAATTCTTTTAAGTAATGCAAAAAATTAACGTCGTAATAAAAAGATAAGTCGCCAATATAAAGATATATTCGTTTACCTAATGCTTTCGAAATACCGGCTGCTGTTGAAATAATTCCATCTATTCCGCTTGCTCCTCTGTTTGAATAAATTTTAATGCTTTTAGGAAATTTACCGGAAAAGTAATCGAAATCCCGCGGAATAGTACTGTTTCCTAAAAATAAAATTGATTTTTCTGGAATGTTTTTAATAATGCTTTTTACAACGTTCCCCTCAAATTTTAAATCGTTAGTAATAAAATTTTGCTTTACAAAATTTTCTATTTCGTTTTCTGCTTCTACAAACGCTTCTAAATATGATTTATCTATTTTTACTTTTAGTTTTTCTATTTCTTTTACAAAAAAGATTTCGTATAAATTAACAAAAAAATTGTACGTTCTTGTAGGATCGTTAATTCTATTTTTTGAATTAACAAGAATTTTTACAGCCGAACTTTTTTTATAAAATTCCAAAATCGGATTTGTTGTAGGCGCTTTTCCGAATGATATTATCAATTGTGGTTCAAATTTTTCGATACCGGATTTTAGAATAGCCGAACCATAAGAAATTACAGTTGATGAATTTTTAGAAAACCTTGCGGCATTCGTCCCATCGGCAATAATAGGAATGTTATGTTTTTTCGAAAATCGTAAAATTTTATCATTAACTTTTTCCGATAAATTTCCACCTAATAATATTAATACTTTACTTGCTTTTTTAATTTCCTTAAATATGCGTTTAGGAACTGTGTGTTTCTTTTCGCTTTCTGTTTGTTTGTCTTTATTTGCATAATAATCAATTTTCCCTTCATCAAATTCAATATTAAAAACCCATGGTTCTAATGGCTTTTCAAATGGAAAATTAAGATGAACGGGACCTAATTTATTTGAAATCGAAAAAGCCTTATCCGTTATTTTAATCAGTTTACTAAGACGAGCATCCGTAAGTTTAGGTAAACGTAAATCAGCAAAAAAATTGATATGGTTTCGATATAGATTTTCCTGGTTTATAGTTTGATTTGCTCCGGTATTACGTAGGTAATAAGGTCTATCCGCTGTACAAACAATTAAAGGAACGCAAGTTTGATATGCCTCTATTATTGCAGGATAAACTTCCGCAGTTGCCGTACCCGAAGTTGTAACTATTGCAACCGGAGTTGAAGTTTTTTTTGCAAGTCCTAAAGCAAAATAAGCCGATTGTCTTTCGTCGGCAAAAACAAATGATTTAATTTTTTTACTTTCGGCAAAAGCCAGTGTAAGAGGAGTGCTTCGCGAACCTGGTGAAATACAAACATATTTCAATCCAAGGTTTTCCAATCGTTTAACAAAAACAGTTGTCCAAACAAAATTTAAATTAATATTCATGCTCAGTAAATAAATTTAAAATTGGCTTTAATTTTAATTGAGTTTCAACAAATTCTTCTTCTGCGTTAGAGCCTTCAACTATTCCGCAGCCGGCATAAGCATAAAGAAAATTATTTTTAATAAGAGCCGAACGTATTGCTACACTAAAATCACCTTCATTAAAAAAATTAAACCAGCCGATTACACCGGTAAATAATCCACGTGAAAATTTTTCGATTTCATTTATTTTTTCGAATGCTACTTCTTTTGGAGAACCGCAAACTGCCGGAGTTGGATGTAAATCGTAAAGAATAGATAGCAAATTAACATCTTTATTAATCTGTGCTTTAATTGGGGTCCAAAGATGTTGAATATTTTTTAATTTTCTGATTTTAGGAGTATCTCTGTAAACAACCGTTCGAGCATGCTTTTCCAAATTGGTAAGAATAAAATCTACAACTTTTTTATGTTCTCGTAAATTCTTATCACTTGTTAACAATTGATTACTTAAATTTTCATCTTCGTAAATTGTTTTTCCACGCGAAATGGAGCCGGCTAACGCATCCGTTTCTATTACATTTTTATTTACGCGAAAAAGTGTTTCCGGTGTTGCACCAAAGAAAAATGAATTTCCGTTATTAAAACCAAAGATTGTACAAAAAGGGTAATTATCGGCAAGCGATGCTAATAACAAGTGATAATTAACCTCTCCTTCAATTGAATTTTGAACGTAACGAGAAATTACTATTTTATCTAATGTGTTTTTTTTAATCAAATCAAGCGAAAAATCAATCCCTCTTTTCCACTCGGTTTTATTTATTTCCTTTATTAATTTTAGTTTCGGAAATGAAAAGCTCAAACCTAAAACAGAATCAGACGAAAAAGCAAAATCCGAAATTTTCGAAAATTCCGTAACAATATTACCGCTACTATCCTCTGAAAGACTATTAACAACAACGTAATAATTATTACCGTTTTTTAAAAAAACGTAACGTGGAACAAACCAATCGTTTTCGGTAAAATCGCTCCATTCGGTAGAATTGTTATCATTAAACTTTACACCACCGGCAACAAGCGGAACATTAATTTCGTTGTTTTTCCATTCGGTAACTAATTCTCTTTTTAAGATGTCAAGTTGCGGAATTAAATTTTCTTTATTTTTTTCCAGAACAAGAATTTTATCAATCGCAATAAATACATATTCTTCGGAAGGTTTTGCCCAAAACAGAAATTTTTTTCTATTCCGTTTTGCAAAATTTACAAGTGCTCCAAAGTTAATTTTTTCACTTTCTAATAAAATGCTAAAAAAACTATTGGAGTTAGATAATTTCTGTAATTTGTTTTCTAAAGCTTTTAACAAAACACTTCCTATATTGATAAGAAAGTGCAAATATAAGAAAAATAATCATTCTATAAATTTACGCCACATAACGAAAGAATAAGATTATGAAATTAATTGGTGAGCATTAATGTTGAAATTTTTCCATTTGCCGGAAAGCGAGTTTTGGAAAAAATAACATCCGAAATTTTATTTCGAAGTCCCGTAGGGACGAAATCTTTGTAGTAAAAGAATAACAAATAAACAAAAAACTCCGTAGGAGTGAAACCTGTGAGCGGTGAGCGGAAAACATCAGCGTTCAGTGGTCAGCCCCGATTCTCGGGGTAAACTGTTCAGCGTTCAGCAAACAATTACTAATTACAAATTGTCATTTCAAACCCCTAGTGCAATTTGTTGCCGTGGGGTGAGAAATCTTTTAAGCGGTCGGAAATGCAATTCAAAATTCAAAAAAACATTATGAACTTTCAACTAAAAATATTCCCTATACCTCTATTCCTATTATCCTTTTCTCCTCTTCGCCTTTTAGCCTTTTGTCCTTCTATTCAACACGGATTTATTTTTCCCTGTAAACAACAAAATTTAAAAGCTTTTCAAGGGATTTTACATATTCGTTCAGTGGTAGGTTTTCCAATTCTTTTTGTGCGGATTTAATTATCTCCAATTCTTTCTTTTTAGCTTCTTTTACTCCGTTTTTGCTAATTGTAAACTCAATAATTTCCTTAACAAAATCATCTTTTTTCTGTTTATTCAACAATTTAATAATGTAATCGCGTTCTTTTTTTTCCGAATTTTCGAGAGCATAAATAAGCGGCAAAGTTATTTTCTTTTCGCGTATATCTCCACCAAGATTTTTACCAAAACCGGCATTTCCCACAAAATCTAAAATATCATCTTGTATTTGGAACGCCAAGCCAAGCAAATATCCGTAATTTTTGAGGGAATTAATTAGTTTTTCATCAGATGTTACACTCATTGCTCCCAGCATCGTACAAGCTTCGAAAAGCGAAGCGGTTTTTGCTCCAATTATTTTCAAATAAGTTTCTTCGTCGTTATCCAATTTCCTTGTTTTCCTTATTTGAAGCAACTCGCCTTCGGACATTTTTTTTACCGTATCGGTAATAATTTTTAGGAAATCAAATCTTTCGTTCGAAACGGAAATTGACAATCCTTGAGCCAAAAGATAATCGCCAACAAGAACTCCCACTTTATTTTTCCAAATGTAATTTATTGAAGGAACCCCTCTTCTTTTCGGTGCTTCGTCAACCACGTCGTCGTGAACAAGTGTTGCGGTATGCAAAAGTTCAATCATCATTGCAGCCGTATCGGTTTTTTCGTTCGATTTCCCAATTGCGTTGGCAGAAAGGAAAACCAAAGTTGGTCGAATTCTTTTGCCTTTTTTTCGTAAAATATATTTTATTACGTAATCCAAAATCCTTATATCGGATTTCAAAGCATCTTTGAATTTCTTATCAAACGTTTTAAGTTCCGTTTCAACAGGTGCGGTTATTTCGGAAAGTTTTATTTTCACGGCATATTATTTTTATTTTTCGTAATTGAAAAAATAGTAAGAAAATGAAGAAATAAAAAGAATGAAAATTTTTATTACCGGAGCAAGCGGATTTATCGGGCAATATTTAGTCGAATACTTCTCGAAAAATAATCACGTTTATGCTCAATATTTTTCAAGAAAAATAAAATTCAAAAATGCTGTAACTAAAAAATTAGATATTTCCGATTTTAAACAAACAAATCTCGCTATTAAAGAATTTCGTCCCGACTTAATTATTCACACAGCAGCAATCTCAAATCTTAAAATGGCGGATGAACTTGGCGAAGAAAAAGTTAATTTAATTAACATCGATGCAACTAAAAATATTGCAAAAATAGCAGATGAAATAAGTTCAAAAATAATTTTTTTCTCCACCGATTTGGTTTACGACGGCAATTCCCAACCTTTTAAAAAAGAAACAGATAAGTTAAACCCGATTTCTCTATATGCTAAATCGAAAGCAAAAGCCGAAGAAGTTGTAAAATCAATTTCATCAAATTATTTAATTTTAAGAATTGCTCTACATTTCGGCTTTGGTTTAGAAGGAACAACCTCGCACTTTGCAGAAACAATAAAACAATTATCAAAAAATCAAAAAGTGCAATTATTTTACGACCAATTTCGAACGCCTCTTTCAGTTAGCGAAACACCACGAATGATAGACGAATTACTACGCTCCAACATCAGAAACGAAATTATTAACTTCGGTGGAAAAGAAAGAATTTCGCGGTATGAACTTATGATACTTGCTGCTGAAATTTGTGGTTTTGATAAAAATCTCATCGAAAAAAATTCTCTCTATAATTCTAATATTAAACATAAAGTAAGAGATGTTTCGATGAATACGGAAAAACTGCTTAATTACGGAGTGAAAATAAAATCAATCGAAGAATCAATTATAAAATTTTGTAGAACAAAAATTTTTATTGATAACCTTCAGCAAAACTAAAATAAAAAAGGACGCCGAAAAGACGTCCTTCTCGTAAAATTTATTTTGTCTAACTTGTTTTAACTTCCGAAATCGTCGAATAGAATATTATCGCGTTCAACACCAAGGCTATCCAACATTTTAAGAACAGCGCTAATCATCAGAGGCGGACCGCAGAGGTAATATTCACAATCTTCCGGTGCAGGGTGATCTTTTAGATACATATCATAAAGAACTTGATGAATAAATCCGGTCGGTCCATCCCAATTATCTTCCGGCAATGGCTCGGAAAGTGCCAAATACCATTTGAAGTTCGGGTGTTCTTCTTGCAATTTGTTGAACTCTTCTACGTAAAACGCTTCGCGTAAACTTCTTGCACCGTACCAGAAGGAAATTTTACGTTTGGAATTCAAGCGTTTCAACTGATCGAAAATATGCGAACGCATTGGAGCCATTCCCGCACCGCCACCGATAAATATCATTTCGTTATCAGTATCGCGTGCAAAGAACTCACCGTAAGGACCGGAAATTGTTACTTTATCTCCAGGCTTCAAATTGAAAATAAAAGACGACATTTTTCCGGGAGGTGCGTCCGGATTATTCGGAGGTGGAGTTGCAATACGCACGTTAAGCATAATAATTCCCTTTTCCAAAGGATAATTAGCCATCGAATAAGCACGGACAATCGGCTCGTCAACTTTCGAAACGTAACGCCATAAATTGTATTTATCCCAATCGGGACGGTATTGTTCTTCAATATCAAAATCTTTGTAGTAAACAGTGTGAGGTGGTGCTTCTATTTGAATGTAACCGCCGGCACGGAAACCAACATCTTCGCCTTCGGGAAGTTCAAGTACAAGTTCCTTAATAAAAGTTGCAACATTGCGGTTCGATTTAACCGTGCATTCCCATTTTTTGATAGAAAAGATTTCCGGTGGCACTTCGATTTTCATATCCTGTTTAACTGTAACTTGGCACGAAAGGCGATAACCTTCACGAATTTGCTTACGGGAAAGTTTACCTTTTTCGGTAGGAAGCACATCGCCACCGCCTTCTTTAACAATTAATTTACATTCGCCGCAAGTTCCTTGTCCACCGCAAGCCGAAGGCACAAACACACCTTGATCAGCCAATCCGAAAAGCAACTTCGAACCAATCGGAATTTTAACTGCTTTTTCGGGGTCGTCGTTAATTGTAATGGTTGCTTCTCCTTCGGTTACCAATTTGGATTTGGCGATAAGAATAAGCACAACCAAAGCCAAAACAATAACCGTAAAGAAAACAACGCCTAAAATTATTATTGTAGTTCCACTCATCAAAAATCCTCTTTAAAGTTGAATTCCGGAAAATAACATAAACGCCATTGCCATAAGTCCGGCGGTAATAAACGTCAAACCCAAGCCTCGCAATGCTTTTGGGGGATTGCTGTATCTGAGCCTTTCTCTAATTCCGGCAAGAGCAATAATTGCCAAAGCCCAACCAATTCCCGAACCAAATCCGTAAACAACACTTTCGCCAAATGTGTAATTACGTTCAACCATAAATAACGAACCACCGAGAATAGCACAGTTTACGGTAATTAACGGAAGGAAAATTCCGAGAGCATTGTAAAGCGAGGGAACGAATTTATCCAAAAACATTTCCAATATTTGAACCATTGCGGCAATTACGCCGATGTATGTAATAAATCCGAGAAAAGACAAATCGACATTACCCAAACCCATCCATTCCAAAGCACCGGGTTTAAGTAAGTTTGTGTAAATCAAATTATTGACGGGAACGGTTATCGCTTGCACAACAACTACGGCTATTCCAAGACCAACAGCCGTTTCAACACGCTTGGAAACTCCGAGGAACGTACACATTCCAAGGAAAAAGGCAAGCGCCATATTTTCGATGAAAATGGATTTAACGAATAAACTTAAATAATGTTCAAACATTTTTATTCACTCTCTATTTGTTCTGGTTTAAAAGTTCTAATAATCCAAATAATAATTCCGATTAAGAAAAACGCACTCGGAGGCATTAAAAACAAACCGTTGCCTTCGTACCAACCGCCGTTATTTATTGTGGGAAGAATTGTAAATCCGAAAAGTTTGCCCGAACCGAAAAGTTCGCGAACAAAACCTACGGTTAACAAAATAAAACTATAGCCCAACCCGTTTCCAATACCATCGAGGAAACTTTCTACCGGCGGATGTTTCAAAGCGTAAGCTTCGGCACGTCCCATTACAATACAGTTTGTAATAATTAATCCGACGTAAACCGAAAGTTGTTTACTAACATCGTAAGCGTAAGCACGAATTAACTGATCGGTAATTATTACAAGCGAAGCGATAATCGTCATTTCCACAATAATACGAATACTACTTGGAATGTGCTTACGAATAAGACTGACAAAGAAATTTGAAAATGCTGTAACCAGTGTAACAGCAAGTGCCATAATCGTTGCGGTTTCCATTTTGGAAGTAACCGCAAGAGCAGAGCAAATTCCCAATATTTGAAGAGCAATCGGGTTGTTGTTAAATATCGGGTCGAATAAAACTTCTTTATACTTTTTCATCATATCGCAGATTCCCCTTTTAATTTATTGATAAAGGGACCGTAACCCATATCGCTTAACCAAAAACGGACGAGATGATTAACTCCGCGAGTTGTTAAAGTTGCACCGGAAAGTCCATCAACTTTATATTCGGCATCGGGGTCGTCTTTTGAAACGTGACCTTTGATTACTTGGATTTTCAAATTTCCATTTTGGTCAAAAGCTTGTTTTCCGTGCCAAAGTGCTTTCCAGCGTGGATTTTCAACTTCGCCGCCAAGTCCGGGAGTTTCGCCTTGATCGTAAAATGTTAATCCTTCAATTGTGTGCAAGTCCTTGTTTAACGCAATAAATCCGTACATTGTTGACCAAAGACCTTTACCGTAAACCGGTAAAATATATTTTTGAAGTTCTCCGTTTTTTACAACCTTGTAAACAATCATATATTTCGGCATTCTTTTAATTCCAGCTTCGTCCTTATCCGGCGGAATTGCCATTCCGTATTCTTTACTTTCGGCAAGTGCTTTAATATCAAAATCCTCGTAATTCAAATCTTTATTTAATTTGCTTTCGGGAAGTTTTTCGCCGGTTTTCAAATCGATAATTTCTGGAACAATATTTTCGTGATAAACTTGAAGCAAATCGGAATCGTTAAATTCCAAGCCGCTTACTTCGAGGATATTTTTAATTAAATCCGCCTTTTTATTTTTTACTTGAAGTGGTTTTAAACCAACGGCAGCAGTAGATACGAGAACCGAGCCGACAAGACAAATGGCAAAAGCTACGCCGATGGTTTTTTTTATGCTATCAGACGACATTTCTCAATTGTCTCCTTTTGATATTTGCATTGATAAATATTCTGTCTATAATCGGGGCAAAAACGTTACCGAATAAAATTGCAAGCATCATTCCTTCGGGGAATGCCGGATTTACAACACGAACCAAAACAACCATTACACCGATTAATAATCCGTAAATCCATTGACCTGGTTTTGTTACCGCGGCTGTTACCGGATCGGTTGCCATAAATACCGTTCCGAGTGCAAATCCACCCAAAACAAAATGCCAAGCAGGCGTCATTGCAAACATCGGGTTTGTGTTGCTTCCTATTAAATTAAAGGTAAGCGACATTGCAACCATTCCAATTACAATAGAAAGCATAATTCTCCACGAAGCAATTCCGGTAACCAAAAGAATAACCGCACCGATTAAAATTGCGAAAGTTGAAGTTTCGCCCATCGAGCCGGGGATAAAGCCCCAGAATGCGTCGCTCCAAGTAACTCCGGCGTGTTGAACTGCTTGCAATCCGTTTTCGGCAAATTTTGCAAGAGGCGTTGCTTTACTTAATCCGTCCACAGCAACCCAAACTTTATCGCCCGAAATATGTGCCGGATAAGCGAAGAACAAAAACGCACGTCCTGTAAGTGCAGGGTTAAGGACGTTCATTCCAACACCGCCGAAAACTTCTTTACCGAAAACAACACCGAACGAAATTCCGATTGCCGCTTGCCACAAAGGCATTGTCGGTGGAACAATCATCGGGAAAAGTAAACTTGTTACCAAAAAGCCTTCGTTAATTTCGTGCTTGCGAACAATTGCAAAAAGTGTTTCCCAAAATCCGCCGGCAACAAGCGTTACAAGATAAAGCGGTAGAAAATGCAACGCTCCCAGTACAAAATCGCTCCAAAAGTTGTTCGCATCGAATGGTAATCCAAGCGAAGCAAGTACATTTGCCTGCCAAGTACCGGGATTATTTCCGCCACTTGCAGTTAGTGCTTGTAAGCCTGTATTGTAAAACGAAAACAACACCGCAGGCAAAAGAGCAAAGAAAACCGTAATCATCGTTCGCTTTAAATCAATAGCATCGCGAACAAACGAAGGCGATTTTGCAGTTTCGTCGGTTTCGTAAAGGAAGGTATCGGTTGCTTCGAACAAAGGGTAATATTTTTTTAACTTACCTTCCTTAAACTTCTTATGCTGCTTATCTAAAAAACTTCGTAAACTCACTATCCTTCCTTCTCTATTAAGTTTAATACATTTCTTAAATTAGTTTCGTGATCTATTTTTGCGGGACAAACAAAAGTGCAAAGAGCCAAATCTTCTTCTATTAGTTCAAGTGCACCGAGTTTTTCCGATTCTTCCACATCGCCAACGGCAAGCATTCGCAAAAGAAACGTAGGCAAAATATCCAACGGCATTACTTTTTCGTAAGTACCGATTGGAACTATCGCCCGTTTCCCGCCGTTGAGAGCCGTTGTTAGGCAAAGTTTTTTGCTACGGCTGGTAAGCAAAACGTTTTTAACGGAAAACATTTCGCCGAAAGGTAACATCCAACCGAGAAATCTTCTTTTTTGCGGTTCGGGAAGTGCGGAAATTTGTCTGTGATACGCACCGAGGAAAGCAAGCTCTCCGTTTGCTTCTCTTCCGCTTAAAACCGAACCGGAAATTATGCGAACTTTTTCGTCGGAAATTTCGTCTTGTAAAATTTCGTTTATATCGGCACCGATTTCGGTTTTAATCAATCGTGGATTTTTAACCGAAGGACCCGCCACGGAAATAACCCGTTCGAAATCCAATTTGCCGGTTAAAAATAATTTGCCGATTGCCGCAACATCTTGTGCATCGATATGCCAAACGTGTTTGTTTTGTCCAACCGGATCAATAAAATGAATGTGCGTTCCGGGTAATCCTGCAGGGTGCGGACCTTCAAATTCGTAAAGGGAAAATTTATCGTTTTCTTCAATTGTAAATTTACACGAAGGCGATTTTACAACGTTTACTTTTCCCTCGGTTAATTTGGCAAGAATTTTTATGCCTGTTCGCAAATCGTTTTCTTTACCTTCCAAAGCAACGCTCATCGAAGGTGCGTGCGGATTTGTATCCATAAGATTTACGAAAATCGAACGAGGCGGTAAATCCGGATTTGCCAATGTACCGAAAGGACGCGTGCGAAGGAAAGTCCAAAATCCCGATGCGAGAAGTTGTTCGGTAACTTTTTCACGCGAAAGATCATCGATTTTATTTTCGTCGTACGAATTAAATTCAACTTCGTCGTTTCCGTTTCGTTCAATTACAAGCGAAAGAAAACGCCTCTTTTCGCCGCGATTTATTGCAACAACTTTTCCCGAAACAGGAGCAGTAAAATTAATCTTCTCAAGCTTTTTAGCAGTAAAAAGCAATTGTCCTTTTTTAACTTCGTCACCGACTTGAACTTTGAGTGTAGGTTTCATATTTACATAATCGGGACCTGTTACTGCTACAAGTTTGGTTAGTTTTGTTTCGGCAAGTTTTTGTTGAGGTTCGCCCGCAAGCGGAATGTTCAAACCTTTAGTTATCTTAAATCGTTTCATAATAACTTTATCTAATTTAGAGAAATCAAAGGTTTAAAAATATACAATTTCCAATACGCACTCAAATAAAAAAATATTTTTTTGTCTTTTTTTATTGAAAGATTTTGGTTATCAGCACTTGATTATTGCGAGCGAAGAGAATTTAAATAGGACGCTGATTTATACTTATCATTTATGATTTTCGCAGATTATTATCAGCCCCGATTCTCGGGGTAAACTGTTCAGCGTCCAGTCTTTCCGTCCGAAACTGAGTTTCGGATGGAAATAGCATTAGAAACTCCATTTCGATTAAGCAATGTAAAGTCCCGCAGGAACGAAATATTTTTAGTAACAGAATAACCAATAAAATCAAGCTCCGTAGGAGCGAAACAAGTTTCGGATATTATTTACGTTCCAAATACAATTCTCAACGAAATTTGTTTTCAACAACTTTAAGT
>CAYZGB010000028.1:0-7657 GCA_964477915.1 uncultured Melioribacter sp.
CGCTCCACTTCGCTTTGCAACTCCACCAAATACTCTTTTCTTCCTATTGCTTTTAGATCTTTAAACTGGATACCATGTTCTGAGATTCTACAGGCGAATAAATTGTTGAAAATTAATATCGATAAAATTAGTTTAGCAAATTGATTTTGTTCTTTTGCGGGCGTAACTCAGTTGGTAGAGTGTCAGCTTCCCAAGCTGAATGTCGCGGGTTCGAGTCCCGTCGCCCGCTCGAATTTTATTCCCTTTCATCAATTCTGCATATTGAACGGAACTGACAATATTTGCAAACTCCGTCCTCACGTTTTTCCCAATTACTCGGTGTAAAAACCCCACTTGCAATTTTATAGTGATAATCTTTAACAAAACCGGACGCAACATCCGTTAAATCTTTTAAATCATCGGAAGACAATTCTTTTGTCCTGTTTTTTACAGGGTGCAATCCGAATTTACTTTCGCCGAATTTTAGTGTGTAAATGGCAATCATTCCGGGTTCGTAATCTTCGCCAAGCATTCGGTTGAATATTTTCAAATAAATAGGAAGTTGTAAATCGATGCCTTCATTAATTGATTTGAAAGTAACATTTTTCGAACCGGATTTGTAATCAATCACCGCAATTTTCTTGCCGTGTAAATCCACACGATCTATTTTGCCTGAAATTTTCACACCTTCGATGCTAAACGTTTCGCGAACACTCAAATTTTCATCCACCTTTTCGTCGGCTGTGGTTTTTCGCCCGAACGAAACTTCGAAATACGAAGGGACGTAATTCTCTCTTCCTCGTTCGTTCTCCAAAAATTTGTAAAAAATAGAATCGTATTTATTCCCTTTTACGCCAAAGAATTTTTCCCTTTCGTAAAAATAAGTCTCTTCGCCAAAAGAAAATTTATCGTAGAGTTTTTGTCCGATTTCGAATAATAATTTTTCCGCTTTGTTCGAATGAATATCGATGTTATCTTTTTTTAGTTTCGTGTAAAATTCAAAAAAAACTTCGTGTAGATAATTCCCAATTAAAATAGGCTCAATATCTTTTTCCGGCTCTTCAAGTGGCTCTAATTCAAGAATTCGTTCAACAAAATATTTGAATGGACATTTAGCGTAATTTTCGAATTGCGATACCGAAAAAACTCCGTCGGAAAATTTTATAATTTTTTCATTAATAAAAGTATCGTCATCACTAAGTAAATAGCCGTTAAAAATAGTCTCGGCATTTTCTTTCCTTTGTAAGTAGGCTTCTTCCTTTAATTTTATTTCTTCAAAATCCAAGTCCGTAATTCCGTTTAGGATTTTGTGATTTATGAGAAGTTCGCGCTGAGAATAAATTTTAGTAGCAAAATAATCGCGTGGAATAAAATTAACATCCGTGCAACGTTGTAAATCGGACAAGAAAACCGATTTCGCAAGTTCCTTTTTGTCAGATGTCTCGGAAAACGAAAGAAATATTTTTTTATTAAAAGCCTCGAAAACGATGTAAAAAAAGTAACGTTGTTCGGCAAGCTTTTCTTCTTCTTTTGTCATAAAGTTTTTTGCGAAGAAAATCTCCGGAGCATATTTAAGCGGAAGTATGCCGTCGTTCAATCCACCAACAAAAAGATAATCAAACATTAGCCCGCGAATTTCATCAATTGAAGTAACCAAAACTCCGTAGCCCGAACGTTCTTTTACGTTAAATCGCGTCCACGATGCAACAGATTCAATAATATCGAAATAAAATTTGAATGTTCCCTTAAAATCATTCCCATACTCTTGTAAAACGAGATTAAAAATATTTTCGATGCTCTCAAACCAACGGGATAAAGCAGTAATATTTTCTTCCGCTTTTTCGGGAATAAGACTAATCAATTTTTTTTCGATGTGAATTCGTTTAGCAAACTTTTTTAACTCAAATAAAAATTGTCTTGGGGGAAGTTCTTTATCGAAAGGATGTAGTAAATTAAGAATTGTATTAAAGTCTTTTTTGATTGATTTAATTTTATTGACTTTTTTCTCATCCGATTCATTAACCTCAATATTTTCAATGGTTTCGAGCCAAGTATTTTTATTTGCAATTATTGTATTATCTTGTGCAAATTTTTGCAATAGATAAGGGTTTTCGATTACACCGAAAAAGTAAGGTGAATTAATTGCCGAAAAAAGCGTTTTATAGTAAAAGTTATCTTTTAATATTCTAAGAAAAGTAAGTAGAGATTTTACAACAGGGGATTTGTCAAGAGTTAGCCTATCGCTCAAATTCAAAGGAATTCCAAACTCGTCAAAAACCGTACGAACAATTGGCGAATAATCATTAATCAAATTAAAGACAACGGCAATGTTGTTGGGCTTAACTTTTTCTACTTCAAGCAAATCCTTAATCTGTTTAGCAATGTTTTCAATTTCCTCATAATTATCTTTTCCGCTAAAAATAGAGATGTTCTCGGCATTGATTTTATTGGGTTTGAATGAATAGAGATTTTTCGCAAGATGTTCGGATACCGGATTTGCTTTTGGAAGTTCGGAAGTGAGTTTAATAAAATTACTTTCTTGAAGTAGAGTAAATGTTTTGTCAAAATGTTTTAATAGTCGTTCGTTTTTTATATTGGGGAAAATAAAAACCAAAGGAATGGTTGCCCCCGCAATTTTCCTTATCAAATCGATTTCGTAACGGGAAAACTCGGTAAAGTATTGAAAAATCATTACTTTGATTTTTCCGAAAGTTTCGGCAAAAATATCGGTTAGTAAGTCCTCACTAACATTAAACAATTCGGAATAAATATCACCTAATTCAAGTACTCCGAGTTTTCGGGAATATTGATTAAAGTTTTCGTAAATGCGGGCAATGTCAGTCGCTTTGTTAATCTCGGCTTCTTCAAGTCCGGCATCCTTTACTTCTTCTAAAAGTTTATCGGGCGTAATTCCGTAACGTTTGTATTCGGAAATTACGCTACTGATTTTATCAAGCGTTCCTTTCGGGAAAGCATCTCCTTCGAATTTTGTAAAATAAACAGGTTGTAATTCTTTTGTTGCTCTTCGCAATAAATAACCGCGTGTCGTGTCATCTAACAATTGGAAGGTTTTTACTTTACTTAATAATTTGTAGGTTAGTGTGGTTAACGTTTCAATCTTGAATTCCAACTTTCCCAAGTAAAGCAATTCCTTTTTTAGTGCACGTGCTTTACGGTTAGTTGGAACAACAAAAAGTTTTTCCTCGCTGTTTTCAAACGAAATTAGTTTTTCGATTTCTTCATTCGTGAATTTTTTAGTTGCGAAAATCATTTTTCAAATACTATTGCCTCCCATTCGTTTTCGTAAATTTTTTCAATTGGTTTTAAACCGAGTGATGAATATTTCTCAACGACTTTTTTCTCATCTACTTTTAATAAGCCCGATAAAATTATCTTTCCGCTTTCTTTAGTTTTTGTAAATAAATCTTCTGCAATCTTTAACAAAATATGAAGATTAATATTTGCAAGCACCAAATCGAAATTTCTGTTTTCTACTTTCGAAATATCGCCGATAATAAAATCTATTTTATCAGTAACCTTATTTAACTCTGCATTTTCCTTTCCGTTTACGTAACACCATTCGTCCACATCAAATGCTGTTGCGTGTTTTGCTCCGAGTTTTATTGCGGTAATTGAAAGTATTCCCGTGCCGCTTCCGGCATCGAGAATTTCATCGCCTTTGTTTATATGCTTTTCCAAAAGTTTAATTATTAGTCGGGTAGTCTCGTGTTCACCTGTTCCGAATGACATTTTAGGATCAATTAAAATTACCGTTTTGTTTTGGAAATTGTGATAAACACGGAACGTTGGTTTAACCACAATGTTTTCGGTAATTTCAAGAACATCGAATTTTTTCTCCCATTCCTCATTCCAATTTTTATCTTCAAACTCGTCGCTCTTCATATCGTACGTTTCAATTGTTCCCCATTTTTTGGCATCTTCAAGCGCATCGAGTAAGTCGTTTTTTATTTCTTTTTCCGCGTAAACAGTAATGAAATTTTCCTCCTCAACAATTCCGGATATATCAAGTGCCCATAAAATTCCCGAAAGCAAATCAGGGTTAAACGGCTTGAAATAAATTTTGTATTCGTAAAATGTTTTCACGGTGTTACCTTTTATTATTTAACGGATTTTGATTAGAATGCCTCTACAAATTATTTTCATTTTGATAAATAAAATATCAAAAAAATTATTTCCAAATTCCGTATTTCATTAAAGTATCAAGTATAAAATAAAAATTGTTTTGTTATTAAATGTTCGGGGAAATAGAGTGGAATAAAAAGAATTAGCAAATAATTGGAAGATTTATCCCACACTGAAAATAAAGATCGAATTAAAGAAAAATAGATTAGTTATAAATGCATCGATTGTAATAAATCGCCGCGAATTCGCGAATGATAAAACGAATGTTCTATTTCCGAACGAAATTGTATTTCGTTTTTTTCGCTCCTACGGAGCTTTATTTTATTGGTTATTATGTTACTACAAATATATCGTCCCTACGGGACTTTGGTTTAACCGAAATAAAATTTCGGATGTTATTTCCGACCGAAACTCAGTTTCGGTCGGAGGAAAGAAACTGAACGCTGACAACTGAACGCTGGTTACTGATAAAATCCGTGTTCTATCAATAATTATTTAGATTTCGTCAATATCTCCGTAATAATATCCTGATATAATCTTACTACGGAAAGTCGCCCAGAAAAATTTTGCATCATCATCGAAAAAAGAAGCGTATCCCCAGTTGCGTTTATTGTTAATCCGCTTAACGAGCTTACTGTGGACATTGTTCCGGTCTTTGCTCTCGCAACACCGAACGCCTTCCCTTTCTTATGGCGGCTTTCCAATGTCCCGTCAATTCCCATTACCGGAAGTGTTGAAATTAATTTATAAAAAACTTTTGGATTATTTTTGTGTAGAAAAACGAACATCTTAATTATCAAATCCGGTGAAATTAAATTGTAACGCGAAATTCCAGAGCCGTCCACAATTTTGAAATCATCGGGATTTTCATCGCTTAATTTTATTAAGCTATCGAGCATTAATATTCCGTTTTTTGCAGTAGCCGGTTTGCCGTAATATTCATAAGCTAAAGCACGCAAAAGCATTTCGGCACAAAGATTATCGCTTTCTTTGTTTGCCTTTGTTATTACAGTATCGATATTTCGTTCGAAAGAAAATAGTTTTTTTACATAAGAAACATTTCTCTTAATTAATTTTCCCCCAGTAAAATCAATGCCTTTATCGATTAGTATTTTTTCGACAGCATCGAGAAAAATTTTCTCCGGTGCGTAAAGATTAAGAAAAGTAGTATCCGGTTCCGAATTTTGTGAAATGAATCCGTCAGCGAAAATCGTATTTCCGTTTTCTCTCCAATTTCTCGTAATTGTAAAATAAGTTGTATCGTCCGAAATCGTGAGGACATTATTATTAAGTTCAATAGAAGACACGGGTGGATAAACCTCAATATTTGCAAGGGAAAACGGCGATGTGGGTTTAACAATTATGCGAACGTTTCCTTCTTCGAGCATCAAGGCGGAAAGATATGGAAGAAATGGCTCGGGATTATCATCGCACATCCAACCTTTACCGAAATAGAGAGAATCTTTCCAAGCAATATCACCAATGATATCTCCGTTAATTTTTTTTAATCCGGAATTAACAAAAAGTGTTAAAAGCGAATCAAGTTCGCGATAAGTAAATAATGGATCTCCGCCTCCACGAATAATCAAATCGCCACGAAGGACAGAATCGACAACAACGCCGTTTGAAAGAAAATCGGTCGTAAAGGTAAAACTATCCGGCAAAAAATAAAGAGCCGCAGAAGTGGTTAACAATTTAAGATTGGAAGCGGGAGTAAATAGTTTGTGCGAATTTTTTTCGAACAGAATTTTGTTTTTGTTGAGATTAAAAATTTCAATACCAACAAACGCATCGCTAAAAACGTCCTTGCTTAAAATTCGTTCGATGCGTTTTTTTAACTTCCTTTTGTGTGTTGATTTTTTACGAGATAAAGAAAAATTATTTTTTATAATAATAAAAAATAAAAAAAAGGTTAACGCTATTACAACTTGTTTTTTCAAGGTAAAGTGTCGATTATCTTTTTTAAGTTTTCCAATAATTCCGTTTTGATTTTTTTTGCGTAAGGATTAAAATAAAAAAAATCTTCAAACAAAACTTTGGAATCGTTAACGACGTATTTCGACATTCCGTTCAAGTAAGTTAATGCATTCATTTTCAAAGGAATTTTCTCAATACCCATTTCCGCAAGTGTTCTCCCGAGCAAATGAATTAAATTCAAATTGTAAGCCATTAAATAATCGTGTTCGTCGGCAGAAAGTGGAAGAATGTTCAAATTCAATTTGTCGAAAACACTGATTAAATAATTGTATCTCTGATAATCAATATTCCCGGGCAAAACGGCAATTGAAAGACCGTCAAGGCCATTTGCACCGGAATCGGGACCGAAAAGCGGATGAGTAAACATATATTGGCAATGCGAGTCAAGAAGCCTCTTGAAAATATTGACTACGGGCGTTTTGATTGACGCAGCGTCAACAATAACCGCATCTTTGGGTATTAGTTTTACATTCGAAATTAAAAAATTCTCAATTGCACGAATTGGAATAGTTAGATAAATATAATCCGAATTTAATGCTTCTTGCAGCGAAACAAAATTAAATTCATAATTATTCTTTTCTCTTTTCGATAAATCGGCGTCGTAAATTTTTAAATCGAATAAAGGCAATAACTGCTTTGCCCAAAACGAACCGAAACGGCCAAAACCAATAATAGCGAGGGTTTTCTTATTCGGCATTTTCGTATTCCGTAAAATCTTTCCAAAAATCGGGATAGGACTTTGAAACACACTGCGGATTATCTATCATAATATTTTCAATTTGTGTTCCGGCAATTGCAAAACTCATTGCAATTCTGTGGTCGTTGAATGTGTTGATAATTCCGCCGTGATATGATTTTTGCGGATAAATAATTAAATCCGGTTTAACGTATTCGCATTTTCCCCCGATTTTATTGATGTTCGTAACCAATGCGTTGATTCGATTGCTTTCCTTAAACTCAAGCCGACTAACATTCCGAAGAACAAATTTTTCCGGTGCAAACAATCCCATTACAGCAATTGCAGGAACAAGATCAGGAATATCTTCGCAATCGTAATCTAGTCCGGTTGTGATTTCCCCACTTATTTTTACTTCATTTTCATTAAGTGAAACTTTTCCGCCGAGTAATTCCGCTATTTCAAAAATCTTCTCATCGCCTTGAAGAGAAGGTAGTAGCAAATTTTCGAGCATTATTTCTTTATTGTTTATCAAAGCATAAGCAACCCAAAATGCAGCAGCGGATAAATCTTTTTCGCACGTAAATTTCCAGTCCGCGTCAATCTTATTTGCGGGATCAATCAATATTTCTTGTGAATTTACCGATACAGGAAGATTTAATCGCTTCATTAATTTTTTTGTCATTTCAACGTAAGGCATAGACGGAATTTTATTTTCGGTCAATATTTTCAAGCCTTTCGCTGATTTAACAAAAGCCATCATCAAGCCCGAAACAATTTGCGAAGTGGGAATTCTATCTATTTTTATTTCATCAGTCGTAATTTCTTTCGGTGGATAAACCTTTGCGGGCAATGAATTGTTCTTCGCTTCTATCGTAAAAT
>CAYZGB010000028.1:7667-18093 GCA_964477915.1 uncultured Melioribacter sp.
GCCCAATTTTTTCAATATTTCGAAAAGTTCTGAAAAAGGTCTGCGGTGTAGTTCTTCGTCGCCGTAAAAATAAATTTCCTTATCTAAAAACATTGTTAGCGGAATTAAAAATCGGGCGGAAGAACCGGAATTACCGAGATAAATTTTATTTTTTACAACATTGCCGATTGGTTTACGAACAATAATTTTATTTTCTTCTTTAATAATTTCAGCACCGAAAGAGCGTAAGGCTTCGAGTGTAATTAAAGTATCCTCCGAATAAAGCGGATTGAGAATTTCCGTAACGCCTTCATTTAGCGAAGCAAGAATAAGTATTCTGTGTGTAATGCTTTTCGAAGAAGGAAGATTTACGCTTTTGTTTGTTGCCTTGTTATAGAGAATTCGAAACATTTTCGGTAATTTCGGCAAACTTTTTCTTACGCAAATTCAGTAACGAATCTTTAATTAATTCGTAATCTTCCATAAACGAAGCAAATTGGTCAAAGGTTAATTGTTGTGCACCGTCGGAAAGAGCGGCATACGGTCGCGGATGAACTTCAATAATAAAGCCGTCCGCACCGGCAATTAAACTACCGAGCGTTACGGGTGTAATCAAATCCGTTCTTCCGGTTGCGTGGCTCGGGTCAACAATAATAGGCAAGTGCGAAACATTCTTAACCATTGGAATTACATTTACATCAAGCGTATTACGTGTGTATTCGACAAATGTTCTAATTCCGCGTTCGCACAAAATTACTTTATCGTTCCCGTTCGAAAGGATGTATTCGGCACTCATCAAAAATTCGCCGAAGGTTGCTGCAATTCCTCGTTTAAGCATAATCGGTTTATCGGTTTTACCAAGTGCTTCGAGCAAGCGGAAATTCTGCATATTTCTTGCTCCTACTTGGAAAATATCAACGAAATCGTACATCAAATCAATTTGATTAATTTGCATCACTTCGGAAATAACCGGCATTCCGTAATGCTTTCCGGCATCGCGTAACCAAGGCAAACCGATTTCACCAATACCCTGAAAAGAATACGGGCTTGAGCGAGGCTTGAAAATTCCGCCACGTAAAATCTGAACACCTTGCTGCGAAAGGTTTTCGGCAATTTCCCAAATCTGTTCTTCCGATTCTACCGAGCAAGGTCCAGCCATTCTTACCGGATCGAGTCCACCAATTTCAACTCCACCAACATTGATTATTGTGTTCGTCGGATGGAATTTTCTCGAAGCAAGTTTGTACGGTTCTAAAATCGGAATAACACGTTCAACGCCTGGGAAGGCACTTAACGCATCTTTATCGAGATTGTGTTTATTACCAATTACGCCGATAATTTTTTTATCGACGCCAACAACTTCAACGGTTTTCACATCGCGTTTTTCAAGAAACTCTCTCAACGCATTGCATTTTTCTTCGTCTATATCTTTTTTAAGTACAATAATCATTTTTATTTACTTCACATTTTTTGATAAAATAAAAATTAAACATAAATAAATTTTTAATTTAATGTAAAAACCAATTTTAACGCTCAATAAAAACTAAAAAGAATTTTAATTTGAGTTTCAAAAACGCTAAAATATGTTTCTTCAAAAGATAAGCTATAATTCGATAAGAAAACTATTTCGGTAACTCAATTGTAAAAACGCTTCCTTTGCCTGGCGTGCTTTCTACCGCTACTTTTCCTTTATGAACAAGAGCAACGTGCTTAACTATTGCTAAACCCAAACCGGTTCCGCCCATTTCGCGGCTACGACCTTTATCCACTCGATAAAATCGCTCGAACAATCTGTCCAAATGCTCTTTTGCAATTCCTACTCCGGTATCGGCTACTGAAATTTCAATTGAGTCGTTTCCCTCTTTGCAAGAAATTATTACCGAGTTATTTTCTTCGCTGTATTTTATTGCATTATCAATTAAGTTTACCAAAGCACGTTCAATTAAGGATGCGTTTATATTAGCTTTTAATTCAGGATCGCATTCGATTTTGATTTCGATATTTTTTTTCTTTGCGTTTTCTTCAAATTGTTCAACCGATTTTTGAACAATCGGCAACAACGATTTTCTTTCCATCTTAATTTCATTAGCTGCATCAAGTTTGGCAAGTTGGAGTAAATCATCGATTAACGAATTTAACTGTTCCGAATGTTTATTAATGATTTTAAGAAATTTGTTCTCGGTTTCTTTATCAAGATTTTCGGAATCGTGCAATGTTTCGACGTAGCCTTTAATCAGTGTGATCGGTGTTTTAAGTTCGTGTGATACGTTTGCTACAAACTCCTGACGCACTTTGTCCAATTGCTTAACTTTCGTAATATTGTTAATTACCAAAACCGAACCGATTTTTTCGCTTGTTGAATCATAAAGCGGATCAGCATAAACAAGTAAATTCCTTTCTTTATTCGATACGGCGGTAATTTCTTTTTCCAACGGTTCATCCGATTTCAACGATTCGCCAATAAAATCAAGCATTTCGCGGTTGCGGATAACTTCGTAAACCTTTCTCCGCTTTAATTCCAAAGGGGAAGAGGAAATTCCAAAAAACTTAATTGCGGCATTGTTAATTCTAATTATTTCTTCGTTCGAATTTATTGCAAGCACGCCTTCTTTCATACTGGAAAACATTGCTTCCTGCTCATTCTTTTGTAGGGAAATTTTATCAATTCTTTTCTTTAATTCGTTCCCCATTTTCTGCAAAGCAATTGCAAGATTTTCGATTTCCATCGGCGCATTTATTGTTATCCCTTTGTCGAATTTCCCTTGCGAATATTCTTCTGCCGATTTTTTAATTTCCTCGATTGGTTGCGAAATTTTTTTTGAAACATAAAAAGCAATTGCGATTGAGAAGATCAGTAAAATCAGTACTTTCGGGATTGTTCCAATGTAAGCGAAATCCAAAAATAAAACAATTGATATTACAGCAATCAAAATTATCGAAACGAGAATTAATGTGCGTATTTTGTACTTTCCAATCAAATCAATCATCCCTAAATTTATAACCGATGCCTCTTACGGTTTCAATATATTTTGCCGCGGTCCCAAGTTTTTTCCGTAATCCGACAATTTGCACATCAACTGCTCTATCGGTTACAAAATAATTTTCGCCGTGAATGTTATTAACTATTTCGCTTCTACTAAAAGCCCAACCGGTGTGTTTAATAAGGAAAGCCAGTATTTCAAATTCGGAAAAAGTGAGATTTACCTCTTTTCCGTTTACTTTTACGGTTCTCTTCTTTGTATTGATCTCTATTTCGCGGAAGTTGATTATTTCATCATTTGTTTTGTCGTTAGTTTCTTTCGTTTCTACTTTTCTTCGCAAAACGTTTTTAACCCGTGCAAAAAGAACTTTCGGACTAAAAGGTTTCGTTACGTAATCGTCTGCACCGAGGTCAAATCCCTTAACCACATCTTCTTCCGTGCCTTTTGCCGTAAGCATAATAATCGGAATATCTTTTGTTGCCTCGTCGTTGTTTAATATGCGACTTACATCCAACCCGTCCAAGCCGGGCAACATTAAATCCAAAATAATTAAATCGGGCTTGAGTTTACGTGCAGTTGTAATTGCTTCTTCACCGTTAGTTACGGCAATTGTTTCATAGCCTTCTTGCCTTGCATTAAAAACGAGCAAATCGAGAATGTCTCGCTCGTCGTCAACAATTAATATTGTTTGTTTCTTCTTCATATTTTTTTAGTGTGTTTATTGTTACATAATTATTCTAACATTTTAGAGAAATGTTAAACAAAACGGATTTTTATTTTTCGTATATTTTAAAATTAACTTTAAAAATAGTAATTACAATGGATTTAAGAATTAAAAAGTTATTTTTTATACTGCTTGCTGTT
Organism: uncultured Melioribacter sp.; assembly: GCA_964477915.1. Lineage (GTDB taxonomy): Bacteria > Bacteroidota > Ignavibacteria > Ignavibacteriales > Melioribacteraceae > WGAL01. The sequence continues at coordinate 11,492 of CAYZGB010000028.1, forward strand.
ACATTGTTTTCTTGTTCGGAATCTCAAAAAGTTATCAAAGAAAATAAAGAGAACGATAAATTCTTTCAAAAAACCGAGCATTATTTTAAAAATCAAACGGCAAAAGAAAAATTTATTAACGGACTTATCCGCGAAGAACAAGGCGATTACACCGGTGCGATTTTGGATTATTACGATGCGTTGAATTACGATTCGAGTGCCGGTATTTATTTTGCTCTTGCAAAAAATTACTACCGATTAAATAGAATAAGCAACGCGATTAAAAATATTCAAATTGCGGAAAAGAAAGACTCTACCAATATTGACTTCAAACTCTTCTCTGCAGAAATTTACAGATACGCAAAACTTTACGATAGAGCAATTGACGAATACAAAAAAGCACTTGCCTTAGATTCCCTTAATATTAAAGCACTTTACGGACTTGCACAATTGTACGAAGCAAAGCGTCCAACCGATGCGATGAATTTGTATAAGAAATTATTGAAAGTAACCGGTCCGCGCTGGGACGTACTTTTTGCAATGGCGGATTTAAGTACACGAATGGGCAACTTGCCCGAAACCATTGATTACACTAAAAAGTTAATCAAAATTAATCCTTCCGAACCGGTGTTGAAAAAAATACTTGTTGAACTCTACATTCGGAACAAACAATACGACGACGCTCTAAAAGTTGTGAACGATTTAATTCCACTTTACCCCGACGATTTACAACTTTGGCAATACAAAGCCGATATTTACGTGCTGAAAAAAGATTGGAAAAACAGTTACAAAACTTACCTTAAAATAATTCAAAGTAACGATGTTCCTCTTCAATCGAAATTTACTATCGCAACTTCTTACATTAATCAATTCGAGCAAGATAAAGATACCGTGCTTTTGGATTACGCAAAAAATCTTATGCTCGAAATTGATGCCGACACCCTCGATTGGCGAATAAAAGCGACTCTCGGCGATATTTATCAACGTGCGGGCAAAGATTCTTTGGCGATTGAATATCTTAAACAAGCGGCGAACGAAGCGGAATGGAATAGTAACATTTGGATTCAGCTCGGGGGATTATTATTCGATACAGGAAGATACAAAGAAGCAGCCGAAACACTCACAAAAGTTGCAGATAATTTCCCCGATAATTATTACATCCATTGGATTTTGGGACTTGCTTACGGACAAATTAAAGAATTTGAAAAATCGAAAAAGCATTTGTTGCGTGCCGCAAATCTTAATCCTAACGATGCAAATATCAATCAATCCCTTGCCTTTACTTTAACTCAACTAAAAAAATATGACGAGGCGTTACAATATTTGGAAAAGGCAAAACGTATTAATCCTAACAATGCCCAAGTTTATTCAATGATGGGAATGATTTACGACGATTTGGAACAATGGGGAAAGTGCAACGATGCTTACGAACACGCTTTGGCAATTGATTCAAGCAATATTTTGATAATGAATAATTACGCTTATTCACTTTCGAAACAAAATAAAGATTTGGACAAGGCTTTGAAATTGGTAAATAAGGCACTTGAGAAAGCACCGGATAACGGTTCGTATCTCGACACAAAAGGCTGGATTTTATTTAAGTTGGGAAAAATTAAAAAAGCGAAAGATTACGTTGAAAGGGCTTTGAAAAAAGATAAAGCAAGTGCCGAAGTTAATGAGCATATGGGAGAAATATTGCTGAAACTCGGTAACAAAAAAGAAGCATTAAAATATTTTGAAAAAGCAAAAGAGCTCGACCCCAATTTAAAAGGACTTGATGAAAAAATTTCAGAATTGAAAAATGCCCGTTAAATTAATACTTCGCTCGATATTATTATTTGTCGTAACATTTCTGATGTTTTCCTGCTCTTCGGAAAAGAAAATTGTAGAGCAAAAGAAAATTATTCCCGCCGAAAGATTAATCGTTAAACTCGAAGCGAATCGCAGAAAAATCAAATATTTTTCGGCACAAGGGAATGTTACGGTAAATTCGCCTCAAATAAATTCAAAATTTTCTTTCACTGTCGATTACAAAAAACCGGACTCGTTAAAACTTACTGCTTTCGGTCCTTTCGGAATGGACATTGCGGCTTTGTTGCTAACGCAAGATTTCTTCAATTATTACGATGCCGTTGCTAATGTTTTGTATCAAGGTGAAAACAAAGATAAAATTGTTAGCAAAATTTTTAAGGTTCCGGTCTCTTCAAACGAATTGGTTAATTTAATAATCGGGAAAGCCGATTTCGAAAACGTTTTGAGAAAAGAGCCCGAAAAATACGAACTTAAAAACGGCAAATATTTTTTCCGTTTCCACCAAGGTGATTTAACTCGTGAATTTACGGTTTCCGCCGATAATTTTTTGCTTGAAAACTACAAAATTATTTCCGCAACAAAGGGAATTATTTTTTCGGTTACTTATTCAAATTTCAAAAACGTAAAAGGCTTGCGGGAACTTTTCCCGTTTCGCATTTACGTCGAAAGCCCGAAAAATAAGGCGAATTTCGAAATCAAATATTCGAAAGTTAAAATCAATAGTAAATTAAACGACTTGCGGCTTTTGATCCCCGGCGATGTTAAAATCAAAAAATTCTAATTCCTAATTTGATGTTGTTAATGAAAGTGAACTTTACCAAGATAATCGTATTTACTCTTTTGTTTACAACGTTTTCTATTGCTCAAATTTCCGGAAAGATTTCAGAAAAGCACAAGGAATTATCCGGTATTGAAAAGGAAATTTCCCACCTCGAAAAAAAAATTGAAACATACTCGCACAAAGAAAAACTAACCGGCAAAGAACTCGAAAATATTGAAAAACAAATCTTCCTTTACGATAAGCTTATTTCAGATTTGCGGACCAAAATAAAATCTACAAGTGAAGAAATAAAGCAATTGCAGAACAAATCGGAATACACTCGCAACAGAATTAAAAAAATCAAAAAGATTTTTGAGCAATACGCAATTTGGCTTTACAAAAATAACGAGCCGAGCTTTTGGGAAATGTTGCTGAACCCCGCAAAAATTAACGATTATCTCGAAATGAAATATTACTTTGAATATTTCACAAAAGATATTGAACGTAAAGTTGACTCGCTTAATAATTATGAAAAATCTTTATTATCGATAAAAGAAAAAAAATTACAAAAGCGAAAATCCCTTGAAAAATTAATTGCCGAAAAAGAAAAGCGAAAGAAAGAACTGCTTGCCGCTCGAAAAAGAAAGAACAAACTTTTGGCAAAATTACGTAAAAACAAGTCCGAAACTGAAAAGATAATTGAGCAAAAACGGAAAAAGCAAAAGGAAATTTCGGCACTAATTTCTAAATTAATTGAAGAAGAAAAAATTGCGGAAGCAAAGCGTAAAAAAGAGAAAACGAAAAAATATGAGGAAACGAAGAAGGAAAATTATTTTACCGGTGTAAAGTTCAGAAAACTAAAAGGGAAACTCGGCTGGCCTGTTTACGGGAAAATCATTAAAAGATTTGGTAAAATCAGAAATCCGAAGTTGAACACGGTTAGTATTAACAATGGCATAGATATTCGCACACGCAGCGGAGCAAAGGTAAAAGCCGTAGCGGATGGAATAGTTTCCGCAGTGGAATGGTTGCCCGGCTTTGGTCCTGTTGTGATAATTTCGCACGGAAACAAATACCGAAGCGTTTACGGTTACGTCGATGAATTTAAAGTAACAAAAGGAGAAAAAGTTAAAGCGGGCAAAGTGCTTGGGAAAGTCGCTCACTCGCTTGAAGGTAACGTTTTGCATTTCGAAATTTGGGACGGAAGAAAACCTGTTAATCCACAAAAATGGTTGAGAAGATAAATGATAAATCTTTCTAACGAAAATAAAGTTTTACTCAAAAACTATTCTTCGCTTACAATCTTACAAATTGCAAATTATATTTTTCCACTCATTTCTTTTCCTTATTTGGTGCGTGTGCTCGGACCGGAAAAATACGGACTTGTAAATTTTGTAATCGCTTTTGCTACATATTTTTCAATGTTTACAGATTACGGATTTAATATTTCGGCTACACAATCAATTGCAATAAATAGAGATAACGAAACCGAACTGCGTAAAATATTTTGGACGGTCTTTTTCACAAAGTTTCTTTTGCTAGCAATTGCTTCGTTTGTTTTTTTCTCGCTTGTTTTTCTGATAGGTAAATTTTCAAGTTATTCCACATTTTATGTTTTTGCATATTTAACGGTTGTAGGAGCAATGTTTTTTCCGCAGTGGTTTTTCCAAGGAACGGAAAAAATGCATTACATTACCGAAATTACGGTTCTCGTTAAAACTTTTTGGCTCGCTGGCGTTTTTTTCTTAATTCGTTCGCCTAACGATGCAGCAGATTTGGTTTTACTCAACGGACTTTCCGTTTTGATAATCGGTGTTTTGGGATTTGTAACGGCAATCAAAAGTTTCGAAATAAAATTTTATTTGCCTCATTTTTCGGAACTGATTTCTTTACTGAAAAAAGGGAAATATGTTTTTCTTTCCACGGCGTCAATTTCGCTCTATACGAATAGCAATGTTTTTATTCTCGGTTTAATTGCCGGCAACGAAGCAGCCGGATATTTTGCCGCGGCAGATAAAATTCGTATTGCAATCCAAGGATTATTTAATAATGCTGCCACAGCGGTTTTCCCTCGTGTTAGCAGATTGTTTAACGAATCGCTCGAAAAAGTAAAGAAATTCTTAGACAAATATTTGCTGATTATTTGGATTGCCGGAATCCTTGTTTCGATATTTGGCTTTTTGTTTTCACAAGAAATAATTGACTTGTTGCTTGGCGAAAAATATGTTGCTTCGGTAGGAATTTTTAAGGTGCTTGCATTTTTGCCTTTGATAATTGTTTTAAGCAATTTTTACGGCATTCAGATTATGCTAAATAAAGGTTTTGATAAGGAATTTTTACGGATTGTTTTTTCAGCCGGAATAATTAATATTTTGCTTGCCGTTATTTTCTCTTCGCTTTACGGTGCAATAGGAAGTGCCGTTGCGGTGTTGATTGCAGAGATTTTCGTTACGCTTTCAATGTGGTTTTTTGTGGAGAATAAACACCTTCTTAAAAATCAAGAAAGACAAATCGAACAATGAAATACGATTTCCTAATTGTCGGTGCAGGCTTTGCTGGTGCGGTTGCTGCTGAACGTTTGGCTTCTCAACATAACAAAAAAGTGTTGATTGTCGAGAAACGCCCGCACATTGGTGGCAATTCTTATGACGAATACGACGAACACGGCATTCTCGTTCACCGCTACGGACCGCATATTTTTCACACAAACAGTAAAGTGGTGTTCGATTATCTTTCTCAATTTACGGAGTGGCGATTTTACGAACACCGCGTGCTTGCGAAATTAAACGGCAAACTTTATCCTATCCCGATTAACAGAACGACAATTAACAAACTTTATAGCAAGAACTTTCGCACGGATGAAGAAGTTGCAAGGTTTTACGAAACCGTGCGAGAAAAAAGAAATCCGGTTTTGAATTCGGAAGATATTATTGTTAATAAAGTTGGTTACGATTTGTTCGAAAAATTTTTTAAGCATTACACAAAAAAACAATGGGGAATTGATGCAACCGAACTTTCTCCCGGCGTAACGGGACGCATCCCTGTAAGAACAAACAACGACGACCGCTATTTTACTGATAAATATCAGTTTATGCCGAAGGAAGGCTACACAAAAATGTTCGAGCGAATGTTAAGCCACAAAAACATTGAAGTGATATTAAATACGGATTACAAAAAAATTATCGATAAGGTAAAATATGATAAGATGATTTACACAGGTCCCATTGATTATTTTTTTGATTATAAATACGGGAAGTTGCCGTATAGGTCGATAAAGTTCGAATACAAACATTTCGAAAATCCATTTTACCAGCCGGTTGCACAAGTAAATTACGTGGAAAAAGATATTCCGTTTACTCGTGTTGTTGAACACAAGCGGCTATCGGGGAATCACACAAACGGTACAACCTTAAGTTTTGAATATCCGATTCAACAAGGTGAACCGTTTTATCCCATTCCTTCCGAGAGTAACGATGAACTATTCCGAAAATACAAAACCGAAGCTGAAAAATTGAAAAGCGTTTTCTTTGTCGGCAGACTTGCCGAATACAAATATTACAATATGGATCAAGTAGTGGCAAATACACTCGTGTTGGTTGAGAGATTAATCTGATTATAATAAATAAACAAAAAGAGAAAACTATTTTGGTTGTTGTTTTGACTTAAAATCACAGCTTTTAATTTAGGGTTTAGAAATAACTTGATTATTAATTAAAAAAAGTATAATTTTTATACCAAATGGAGTTTGAATTTAACATAAATAAAAGTAATACGAATAAAATTAAACATGGCATTGATTTCGTAGAAGCCCAACAATTGTGGAACGATTTTAATAGAATCGAAATTCCAACAAAATTTTTGGACGAAGAGTGGTTTGTATTAATAGCAAAACTTAACGAAAAATATTGGTCTGCTGTTTTTACTTATCGTAACAATAAAATAAGAATTATTTCGGTAAGGAGGTCAAGGAAAAATGAGAAAGAGATCTATGAAAGCAAAAGAGTTCGATAAAAAATTTGATAACGGTGAAGATATTTCCGAATTCCTCGAT
>CAYZGB010000029.1:0-3584 GCA_964477915.1 uncultured Melioribacter sp.
AATTGTCATTTCGAACCCCGAGAGCAACTTGTTGCGGAGGGGTGAGAAATCTTTAGTCATATAAAAAGATTTCTCCGAAGCCTCTTTCATCGGCTTCGTTCGAAATGACAGCAAAATGCTAAGTCCCGGAGGGACAAAATATTTGTAGTAAAACAATAACTAATAAAATCAAGCTCCGTAGGAGGGGAACCCAAAAATTAATAAAACGAAACGAAGTTTCGTGTGTTAGTTCCGAACGAAATACAATTTCGTTCGTAGAAGACATTCGTTTTTCATTCGTGAATTCGTGGCAATTTTTAATTTATACAGATTCAAATCTGTACTACGTTTCCCAAATACAATTTCGCTCGTAGAAAAAAAATAGCACTGAACGCTGGACGCTCGACGCTGAAATGGACGTATGAAAACAAAATATTTGTTTTCTTTTAATAATTCTCTTTGTTTATTGGAAAATATTCTTTATCATTGATGTAAGAATTTTGTTCTTAAAGTTCTTTTGAGTTTATCGTTATGTTTTCGATAACACTCGAACAAAATTGGATTAATGGTTTTTAAGTTTCACCGCACAACCCTTCCTTGATTACCTTAAAAATTAATTAATCGGTTTTAATTGTTTTTTTGTTTCATTATTTAAAGGAGTATCTCTATTATGGCTGATAGAGTAACCGGAACCGTAAAATGGTTCAACAGCAGTAAAGGATTTGGATTTATCCAACAGGAAAACGGCGAAGATGTATTTGTACATTACAAAGCAATCAATGCCGATGGCTACAAAACGCTTGAAGAAAACCAAAAAGTTGAATTCGAAATAGTTCAAGGCGAAAAAGGTCCGCAAGCAAGCAACGTAACGGTTGTTTACTAATCGCCAATAATCTTTTACGTACTAAAAAGGCTTCACGAATTACTCGCGAAGCCTTTTTTATTTTAGAAACGTTGTTTTTATCATTACATCCAAAACCAAAGCTTAGTTTGATTTCAAGAAGAATAAATTTCTCTCCCGACGCGTCGGGATTGGCTTTTATTCAAAATAACAAGTTTTCTCAACCTTAGCCTCAACCTCAACCTCAAAAAATCACTTCATCAAAATCATCTTCTTCGTCGAAACAAAATTCCCTACACGTAAAGTGTAGAAATATGTTCCGCTCGGTAAATTGCTTGCGTCGAATTTTACGGAATAATTCCCGGGCGATTTTCTTTGATTAACCAATGTTGTTATTTCTCGTCCCAAAACGTCGTAAATTTTTAATTGTACAGGCGAAAGATTTTTCGACCCTACGTTCGGGATTGAATATTCTATCGTAGTTGTAGGATTAAACGGGTTTGGATAGTTTTGTTTAAGTACAAATTTACTCGGAATTTCCTCATCGCTTACGCCCACAACAAATTCGGATAACGGACGTGTCCAAACACCTTTTCCCATTAAGCCAACATAGGCAACCGAGTCATCGGCAAAAACGGAGACAATTTCGCCGTAAGTTGAATGTAAATTTTCCGCAATATTTGTCCACGTACTTCCACCATCTTGCGAAAAGAAAACAGTAGCATAAGAAGCACCAACGTAAATATTATCTCCATTAGCATAAACCGAATTAAACTCGGTGTTGTTTATTCCGTTATCAATACGAGTCCAGCTATCGCCGTTATCAATCGATTTATAAAGCCCGTTATTAGTTGCGGCATAAATTGAATTATTATCGACATAAAGAGCATTAACGTAAAGATTTCCCAATCCGTTGTTTGCTTCAACCCAAATGCTATCGTTACTGAAAAAATCATATTTATAAATTCCAAGTCCGTTGGCAAGTGCTGCATAAACATAATTATTACAATACGCCAAGTCTAATACTGTTGCACTTGGTAATCCGCTCATTATCGGATGCCACTGATCTCCGTCGCTTATTGAATAAAAAATTGTATTCGAGCCGGTAGAAACAAATATTGCCGTCTCTGATGCAGCAACATTAGTTACATTCGATTCATCCAAATCCATTCCTTCGTACGTCCAGTGTGGATCGGTATCAAGCTTTCTGTAAAAACCTTGCGAAGCGGCAACAAAAAATCCGGATGAATTGGAAGCAAAATCATTTATAATTCCGGCATAACCTTCACCGAAAACTCTATCGACAATAATATCCCAATTTTTTCCGTGGTCAGTTGTTTCGTAAATTCCAACGTTATGTGTTGCGGCATAAACTTTATCATCTTTATTCGTAAACTTAAATGTTGTTGAAATCGGTAAGCCGAGAGGTACCCAATTGCCGTTGTAAGTATTATTCACATCAATTTTAAAAATTCCGGCTTGAGTAGAAACGATTAACGAATTGTTATGAAGTGCCAAGGAATTACTTTCTTTGTAAACAAATCCCGCTGGGTCAACTTCCATCCATTCGCTATCATAAAGAGTAGATTTGTAAACACCATTATCAGTAGCGGCGAAAATGTAATAATCATCGTGAGATAAAAGGGCGAAAGGCATACCTTCTAATCCATACATTCTGGAAGCCCAATTATCGCCGTAATCGGCTGTTCTGTAAGTCCCGTACCAAGTAGCCATATAGATCCAGTTATCAACACTAACAAAATCGTAAACTTCGGATACATAATTGATTCCACTATTTTTTCTTTCCCAAGTTTCGCCCCAATCGGTAGTTCTAAAAACCCCATCTACTGTACCAATTAGAATAATTCCGTCTTTAATAATTATTGCATTTGAATTATTTCCGGCAAGGCTATCGAAAGCACAAGTCCAAGTTCTTCCTAAATCTTGAGAAACTTCAATTCCTATTTGCGTCGCAGCCCAAATTCTTCCCAAACTATCTACGGCAAAATCGTTAATGTAAATCATATCGGAATTAATATTAACCCACTGGCTTCCGTCAAATCTGTAAACTCCAAAACTCGTACCAGCAATCAATCCAGAATCAGTTTTTGTTATAGCTCTAATATTTGCTTCGACGGGATAGTGCAAAGAAAATTTTGTCCAATTTCCCTCATCATCATTGTACTGAAACATTCCGCTGCCGTCGGTCCCAACCCACAAATGTTCGCCATCGTCATAAGTAACGGTACCACCGGCATAAGGTCCGTTTTGCAACACCCATTGTGCGTAAAAATTTGATTGAAAGGAAAATAAAACAGCAAAAATAAAAAGTGCAAAATTTTTCATAATTACACCTCTTTATTGGTTAATAAACTTTTTAGTTACAGTTAAACTTAAAAACCATTTTAAAAAGAGTAATTGATATAAATCAACTTACCACAAACGTGTGATTAAAGTCAAAATTATTTTTTATTAAAATTTTCCAATTATTCCAAATGAATTAAATCCAAACGAAGGTGTAATTTGCACTTTCCCGATATTGATTTTGGCAGTGTTTGAATTTGCAATGAAGGAACCAACCGAATAACCAATTACGCCACCGAGTGAAATATCGGAAAGCCAATGTTTATCGTGGTAAACGCGTGCGAAAGCTATAGCTGTTGCCGTTCCGTAACAGAAAATATCCCAATAAACATTTTCGTATGCGGAAGAAAAAACTGAAGCCAAGGCAAATGCAGCTGTTGCGTGTCCGCTTGGCAATGAA
>CAYZGB010000029.1:3684-18010 GCA_964477915.1 uncultured Melioribacter sp.
GGCTAAACTTCCGCCAAGTAAAAGCCAATCGTTTCCCTCCCATTTAGTCGGTTGTTTTACTAAATTAACTCCCGTTTGAAAGAAATCATTTACATCGGAAAGAAAAACTTTGCCGTAATCTACTTCTGTCTGTGAGAAAATCTCGAGATTCAGAAAAACTAATAAAACCAAGTACTTCGAAATATTCATTCGCCCATAACCTTGATAATAACACGTTTGCGACGTTGTCCGTCAAATTCGGCATAATAAATTTGTTGCCACGTGCCTAAATCCAATTCCCCGTTAGTTACAGGCACAATTACTTCGTGATGAACAATAAGGCTTTTAAGATGAGCATCGCCGTTTGTTTCACCGGTAAGATGATGTTTGTAATCGGGGCGATAAGGTGCAAGTTTTTCAAGCCATTCGTCAATATCTTCAATTAATCCGTACTCGGCATCATTAACGTAAACACCTGCTGTAATGTGCATTGCCGAAACCAAAATCATTCCTTCTTTTATTCCGCTTTCGTACAAGGCTTTTTCAACCTCGCCCGTGATGTTAATGTATTCGCGTTTACGTTCGGTATTAAACCAAAGATATTTTGTATGAAATTTCATTTTACACCTGAGAAAATTTTAACAAATATTCCTTAATAAACTGATTAATATCGCCATCCATTACGCCAGCCGTATCGGATGTTTCGTAATTTGTGCGGTGATCTTTTACCATATTGTAAGGATGAAAAACATACGAACGAATTTGACTTCCCCACTCGATTTTCTTTTTGCTTTTGTTAATTTTTTCTTTTTCGGCGTTCTCTTCTTCTTTCCGCAATTGGTAAAGTTTTGCTTTGAGCATTTTCATTGCATTATTTTTATTTTGCAATTGCGAACGTTCATTTTGGCACGAAACCACAATTCCCGTAGGCAAATGTGTAATTCGTACCGCTGTTTCCACCTTGTTTACATTTTGTCCGCCTTTACCACCGGAACGAAATGTGTCGATTTTCAAATCCGTAGTATTAATGTCAATATCGATTGAGTCATCAACTTCGGGAATAACGAAAACCGCGGCAAAAGATGTGTGGCGCCGTTTGTTCGAATCGAAAGGGGAAATGCGTACTAACCGGTGAACGCCGTTTTCCGCTTTAAGATAGCCGTATGCGTGATCGCCCGTAATTTCAATCGATACGTTTTTTACGCCTGCACCTTCGCCTTCGAGGTAATCGATAATCGTAGCCTTGTAGCCGTTTTTTTCAGCCCAGCGTAAATACATTCGTAAAAGCATTTCCGCCCAATCCTGAGCCTCGGTACCGCCTGCTCCGGCGTGAATTTCGAGAATGCAATTTTTATCATCGTCTTCGCCACTCAACATACTTTTAAGTTCGGCATCTTCAATTTGCTTTTTTACTTTATCAAGCTCGGAATTAATCTCGCCTTCGAGACTTTCGTCATCTTCCAATTGAGCAATTTCAATTGTTTCGATTACGCTTTCGACGGCATCGCGAAGTTTTTTCCACTCATCTACCCACGATTGAAGCAATTTGATTTTTTGTAAAACGGATTGTGCTTGTTTTTGATCGTCCCAAAAATCGGGTGCTTCGGATTTTTCCCGAAGTTCTTCTATTTGTTTTAATTTGTCTTCAACGTCAAAGATAACCTCGTAGATTTTCCACTTTCTGTTTATACTCGTTTGCTATCTTTATTTGTTCTTCGAACATAAGATTTCCCTTTCGTTGTAACTTTCTAATAATATTAAAGATTGAAGATGAAAAATTTCACGACACTAACTTTCGTAATTTTCATATTTTTCTATTTCGTCAGCGTCGTTCCAATTTTCAAGATTATTCAACACTTGGTGCTCATCAATAGGAAATTCTCTTGCTTTAATTATAGCGTCAGCCTCGCTTTCCTCTTCTACAATTTTTTCAACAAATGTCGAGTAATATATTCTTACAGTATATTTTTTCATTTCTAAACTAATTTCAATAATTCAAAATCACGGCACAAAAATAGCCGCGGCTATTACCGTTGTCCAAAGTCCGTCTTTGTTTCCGCGAGCAGATTGCGTAATGTTAAACGTATTAACAATTTTACCGGACATTTTAAACACTTGCTCTTTTTCGCTCCAAGCTTTATCAGGGTCAAAATCGATTCCAAGTGTTGTTGCAAGCATCGATGCCGCAAGGTCTTCGGCATATTCACCGGCGTAAGTGCTGTTTTCTCCGAACGGATGATGTTCGGACAAATAACCGTACATCGATTTGTCTTTCGGAATTGCAACACCGATTGATGCCGCAATTTGTCTGTTCGGTTCGTTGGTTGCGTTGCGTGCCATTACGGCGTGAACAATTTGTCCGGGACGAAGCTCCGCAAGTCCTTTTTCCAACGGAACTCGCTTAATTCCAACCGGATAAATACTGCTTACCGTAACAATGTTAAATTTTTCAATTTTTGCACTTCGCAACGCCAATTCGAAAGAAGCCAAATATTCTTTATGCCTTCCAACTCCTTTCGTGAAAAATATTTTTTTTGGTACGTACAATTTTCTTCTCCTTATTTAGCCAAAATTTTTACAAATTTACGTTTTCCTACTTTAAGGACAAAATCATTTTCAATTTTTACAATATGTTTGAAATCGGTAACTTTATTCCCATCAATTGAAACACCGCCTTGAATTACAAGTCTGCGTGCCTCACCACGCGAAGGAGCAAATCCAACTTCCATAATTAAATCGATAATCGGAATTTCCGTGCCCATTTCCATTTCTTTTTCGGGCATATTTTCGGGAACGCTTTTACGAACGAAAATTCTGTCGAACTCCTCTTCAGCTTTGCGTGCAGCTTCTTCGCTATGGTACATCGCTACGATTTTACGAGCCAAACGTCGTTTCAAATCGCGGGGATTAACTTCGGGATTGTTCAACATTTCTTTTATTTTAGCAAGTTCTTCAAGCGGTTCGTCGGTTACAAGTTCAAAATATGTGTAAATCAAATCGTCCGGAATTGAGAGCGTTTTGCCGTACATATTTTGCGGGTCTTCGTCAATGCCGATATAGTTATCGTACGATTTGCTCATCTTTTCCGTTCCGTCCGTTCCAACAAGCAAAGGCATTGTTAAAATTATCTGCGGTTCAACTCCGTATTCGCGTTGTATGTCGCGTCCAACAAGCAAATTGAATTTTTGATCTGTTCCACCCAATTCCACATCCGATTTTATCGCAACCGAATCCATTGCTTGTGCAAGCGGATAAAGAATTTCGTGCATCGAAATTGGAATGCCCGATTTAAATCGCTTTGTGAAATCATCGCGTTCGAGCATTCGTGCCACAGTGTATTTTGAGGCAAGCTTAATTACATCTTCAAATGTCATTTTTCCGAGCCACTCGGAATTGTAAACAATTTCGGTTTTTTCTCTATCCAAAATTTTATAGGCTTGTTTCAAATATGTTTCCGCATTAGCTTTTGCTTCCTCAAACGTAAGAGGCGGACGAGTTGCATTGCGTCCGCTCGGGTCGCCAATCATTGCGGTAAAATCGCCAATAATCAATATCGCTTTGTGTCCCAATTGCTGGAATTGTGCAAGCTTACGCAAAACAACGGAATGTCCCAAATGTAAATCGGGACGCGTAGGATCGCATCCTAATTTTATGTTTAACGGCTTATTTTCTTTATACGATTTTTCAAGCTTTTCTTTAAGTTCGTCTTCGGGAATAAGTTCAACGGCACCGCGTTTAATTATTTCCAATTGTTTTTCAACGGGAAGGAATTTTGTTTCGCTCAAATTCGTATCTCCTATAATTTTATTCTTCTTGCTTGTTCTCTTTGAAAATCGCGTTTTGCAATATCTTCACGTTTATCGTATTTCTTTTTACCTTGTGCAATTGCAATTTCGACTTTAACTTTACCTTTGCTAAAATACATTCGCAGAGGAACGAGAGTTTTACCTTTTTCTTCGGTAGCTTTTTGCAAACGACGGATTTCGCTTTTGTGCAATAACAATCGTCTTTTTCTCGTTGGCTCGTGATTGTTAATATTCGCTTGTTTGTATTCGCCGATAAACGCATTCATAAGCCAAACCTCGCCGTTTTTAACAACAGCGTATGCATCGGAAAGATTGGCATTGCCTTGCCTCAAGGCTTTTACTTCCGAGCCGGTTAGCGAAATTCCCGCCTCGAATGTTTGAAGAATGTGGTATTCGTGGCGAGCCTTTCGATTAGTGGTAATATTTTTATTGTTTTTATTTTCAGACATCAGACTTGCAAATTTATTTCACCGCAGGGGAATAAGCAAATTTAGAGGAATAAACATTTATGGCACAGTTTCGTAAAATATTGCTACCTCACAAAACCTTAATTTCCAAATATTTTTTCGGATGTTGTTTGATGTCGTTCAGCAATGAATCAAGCGAAATTACGGCTCTGTTTAAATTATTGTAAAGAGAATCATTTTCAGAAAGTTTTCCGAGCGTACCATTCCCTTCTTCAATGCTTTTAAGTAGCTTGCTTAATCTTTGGCTTGCATCGGATGTCTTTTTTAACATTTTGGAAAGTTCGTTTGAATTTTTATTCAAGTTTTTCAGTAATTCCGTAATATTACTTTTATTATTATCAGCAATCGAATTTATATTATCGATTGTCGATTTAAGTTCTCCGTTAATTAAATTATTCATTCCTTTTGCAGCATTACGTATTTCTTTAATTGCCGAGTTTATTTCCGCAACGTTTTTTCCGCCGGTTATTTCGTTTAGGTTATCCAATATTCGATTTATTTTAGGAACTATCGAAGTCAGTTTTCCTATTGAGCCATTTAAACCGGGATTTACCGAACCATTTACCAAAGCACCTTGCTTCAAATATTTTTTGGAATTTCCCGGAATGATAGACAAAACTTTCCCGCCAATCATACTGTAATCGGAAATAATAAATTTCGAATCATCGGGAATTTCGGTAATCTTATCGATTTTGGAATAAATTATTACGCCCCCGTCGGTAATTTCCACATCGGTTACCGTCCCGACTTTAATTCCGCTGTAAAAAACTTCGTCGCCAACGCCCAAACCGTTTGCATCCTTTACAAAAGTGCGAAGTTGCAAACCTTTAACAAACATATTGGATTTCCCGAGCCAAAGTATTCCGAATACAACAATGAGTGTTGCTATAAGCATTGCCAAACCGATAAAGAATTCATTCCGTTTAATATTTTCTCTACTCAATTTTACCTCGTATAAAATTTTTGAAAATTTCGTTTTCTTCTTCCCACATTTCCGATGCTTTACAAACCGTTATAATTTTGCCTTCGTATAGCATTCCAACTCTATCGGAAATTGATTCCACACCCTTAATATCGTGACTGATAATTAACGAAGTAATTTTCAGTTCATCATTTAATTTTTTAATTAATGAATTTATCACATTCGAAAGAACAGGATCAAGCCCTGTTGTCGGTTCGTCGTAAAGCAAGTATTTCGGCTTCATTGCAACGGCACGAGCAATTGCAACTCGTTTCATCATTCCGCCGCTTAATTCTTCGGGATAAACATTCAGCACATCGTGCAAATCCACCATTTCGAGCGATTCGAGAATAAGTTTTTTTCTTTCGCTTTCGCTCAAATGTTTTTGAATTTGCAAAGCCAAATCGATATTTTCTTCAATTGTCATCGAATCCCACAATGCTCCTTCCTGAAAAACCATCGCAGCTTTGGGACGAACATATTTATTAAAATCATCTTCCGTAAAATCGGTTGTATCGATTCCGTCGATTTCCACCGAGCCGGAATCTTGTTCAATCAATCCGATAATCGTTTTAAGTAGCACGGATTTTCCTGTTCCGCTTTTCCCGATTATACTGAAAATTTCGCCTTCGTTGACGGTTAAACTTACGCCGTCAAGAACTCGTTTGCTTCCAAAAGCCTTATGTAAATTTTTAATCTTAATCATATTATAAAATACAATACCGCTGAAATCAAATAATCCAACATAAGAATATCGACCGAGGACCAAACCACAGCAAGCGTTGTTGCCTTACCTACACCTTTTGCACCTCGTTCGGAATTCATTCCGAAATACGAACCGAAAATCACAATTACAATTCCGAAAATAAATGACTTAATTAAACTTGTTACTACATCGCTTATGTAAAAATCGTGTCGCATTCCTTTTACGAAACCTTCCCAACTTAACGAAATTGCAAAATGCGAGGAGAAAAATCCGGCGAGAATTCCTGTTACATCGGCAAAAACAAGAAGCGTGGGAACGGCAAACATTGCGGCAACAAGTCGAGGCATTACCAAAAGTTCAATCGGATCAATTGCAAAACTTCGCAGTGCGTCAAGTTGTTCGGTAACTTTCATAGTTCCGAGTTCGGCGGAAATTCCCGCTGCAACTCTGCCCGAAAGAATTAAACCGATAATTATCGGACCCATCTCCAATAAAATTGAACGTAAAATCAATCCGCCTTCCATCCAGTGCGGAGTGTACGGATTCATTTGAGTTCCAATCTGAACGCCGAGAGCCAAACCAATAAAAGCGGATGTAATGAAAACAATTGGTAATGATTTCCTTCCAATATAGTGGAATTGCTCAATGATTTGTCTTACGTAAAACGGAGCTTTTCTCATAGCTACGAATGCACGGAATAACATTATCCCGAGCCGTCCGTATTCGGAAATAAATTTTAACGTAATTCTGCCTATATGTTCTACAAAATTTTTCACTCTAAAGTTGAAAGTTTAATGTGTTTTTTGTTGGTGAATTTTAAATAATAAAGATAACATATTTATTAATAATAATTCCCAAAACTACGGAGCATTTCTTCCGAGTTTTAACTTTAATCTTTATCTACTAATTCTATTTATTTTGTTCGACGCTAAATATTAAATAAATTTCAAAATCATTTCAAAAAATTTGGTAAAGCAATGAATTACGCACTCGGAATTGATTTGGGAGGCACAAACATAAAAGCCGGCGCTGTTGATAAAAAAGGTGAAATTATTTACAAAACATCAATAGAAACCGAAGCGTCTAATGGATATGAGAGTGTTTTAAACAATATCGAAAAAGCTTGCGGGAAAGTAATTTCGAAAATTGGCAAACCGCAAGCAATTGGAATTGGGGCACCGGGCGTTGTGGATTTCAAAACCGGAGAAGTAAAATACCCACCGAATTTACCCGGATGGGAAATTGTTAATCTGAAAAAAATACTGGAAGATAAATATGGAGTTGCAGTAACTGTTGAAAACGACGCAAACGCTGCTGCTATTGGTGAATATATTTACGGTGCAGGCAAAAGCGGTAATTTTATTATGGTTACGCTCGGCACCGGAGTTGGCGGTGGGATTTTTTTCGGCGGAAAACTTTTCCGAGGTGAAACCGGTGGAGCAGGAGAAATCGGACACGTTACCGTTGAATATAAAGGGCGAAAATGCAATTGCGGTTCTTACGGTTGCGTAGAAGCGTATTTAGGAAATTCAAAAATTGTTGGCGATGCAAAAGATAAATTAAATTACGAAAACGCTCCGATTTTATTGGATTTAGTAGAAAAAAACGAAGCGGAACTTACGCCTAAATTGCTTTGGCTTGCCGCAAAACAAGGTGATAAATTTTCAATTGAATTTATTGCGGAATTAGCAGGGAAACTCGGCGCTGCACTTGCCTCAGCTGCAAACTTGCTCGATATTTCCACAATAATAATCGGCGGTGGTGTTGCCGGTTTTGGGGAATTCCTTTTCGAGCCTTTGCGTCAAACGGTTAAATCCCGAGTGCTTACGCCTTTGAAAAACAGAATAAAAATTCTTCCTTCCGAGCTTGGCAACTATGCCGGAATAAAAGGTGCGGCTTCACTTGTGCATTACAAAGAATAATCGAACGTGTATCGGAAAATTTTGTTCATATTGTTTCTGTTTTTTTTAACAAACCGAATCTCGGCTTTGCCGATTTTTCTTTTTTCGCAAAGCGATACGTTACAAACGGAAATTACTGATTCTACTGCCTTTCGCGATTCTGTTACAGCTAACGATAGCCTTCGGAAATCGAATAATCAATTGGATGCGGTGGTTTATTCTTCGGCAAAAGATTCTCTTATTTTTGATGTAAAATCACAAAAGATGTTTTTATTCAACACAGGAGAAATCAAATACAAAAGCACTCAACTCAAAGCCGGTGAAATCGATTTGGATTTTGTTACAAAAAATTTGCACGCACGCGGTTTGGAAACAACGGATTCGCTCGGTAAAAAAATCACAGAGCAAACGCCGGTGCTTACCGATAAAGGCGAAGAATACACGGGTGCCGAACTGACTTACAACTTCAAAACAAAACGTGGCGAAATTGCACTTGGCGAAAATAAACAAGGCTATAAAACGTTCCGCGGGCAGAAAGTCGATAAAGTAGCCGAAAACATTTACTTTGTTCGCGATGGCATTTTTACAACTTGCAAAGGAAATCCGCCGGTTACTTACTTCAAAGCAAAAGAAATGAAAATAATTAAAGGCGATAAAATAATTGCCAAATGGATTTGGATGTATATTGGCGGTGTCCCTTTGCCTGTTCCCGTTCCATTTGCCGTTTTTCCTCTCGATAAAGGACGACGTTCGGGAATTGTAATTCCGAGTTACGGAGAAGATGCAAAACGCGGATTTTATTTACGCGGCGGCGGTTATTACTTTGCTTTAAGCGATTACACCGATTTAACTTTACTCGGCGATTTGTACTTCAAAGGTGGTTTCGGTTTACGTTCGCGTTTTCGTTACAAAAAACGTTATAATTTTTCCGGCGAACTTAATCTCGGCTATTCGAATATTGCAATCGGAAATGCAGGCGACCCCGATTACGAACGACGTAAAGATTGGGAGATACGTTGGAAGCACGCTCAGACTTTTACACCAAATACAAAGTTAAATGTGAATGTTAAATTTTATTCATCCGATTACCTTGCCAACAATTCAGTTGATTACGATAATCTTTACAGACAAAACGTAGTTTCCACTGCAAAATTAACTCATCGTTGGGACGGCGGTTCGAGTATTAATCTTAATTATTACAGAATGCAAAATCTTAAATCCGGCGACATTACGGAAAAACTTCCCGAATTAAGTTACAACTTGCCGATTATTTATCCTTTTGCACACGGCTCATCGAGAAAAAAGTTTTACGAAAAAATCGGAATTCATTACCATTCGCGTTTACTTGATGAACACACAATTAAAAACGGAATTACAAAATGGCGAGCCGGTGCACAGCACGATGTTTCGATTAATGCTTCCGGCAAAATCGGATATTTTAATTTAACACCTGCAATAACTTACAGAGAAAAATGGTACGATAAATACAAGGTAATCGAAAATCATATTCACGAAACGCTTGATGCAAACGGAAATCCCGTAAAACAAGATAGCATTGTCGAAAAGGAAATTCACGCTTTTGCACCTGTCCGTACATTCGATTTTCGATTTTCGACTTCAACAAAATTTTACGGCATTGCACAAATAAACGGATTTGGTGTTGAAGCTTTTCGCCATACCGTAAATCCTTCCCTTTCATTTGTTTACAAGCCGGATTTTTCGGAAGAACATTTCGGTTACTACGGCAGTTACACCAAAGCCGATGGAAGCATTGTTAAGTACGATAAATTTTCCGACGGAATATTCGGGGGTTCCGGTGCCGGGAAATCGGAGAGGCTTAATTTTTCGGTAAATAATATTTTCGAAATCAAAACACAAAAAGACCCGACGGATACAACCTCGCAACAAGAAAAAATTAAATTGCTGAATTTGAACTTTGGAACATCTTACAATTTTGCAGCGGACAGTTTAAGGCTATCCGATTTGCGTGTTTCGTACAGAACAAACGTCGGTGAAATTATTTCGTTGAGCGGAAGTTCCGCTTTTACTTTCTACGATTTTGACGGCTCGCGAAAAATCAATCGGTTTCTTCTTTCGGCAAAAAAAGGATTGTTACGTCAAACTTCGAGCAGCTTTTCAATCAATTTAAGATTAACCGGTAAAAAACTGAAAGAATTTACCGGACAGAACGAACAAAAAAATCAGAAACGAAGCGAGAAAGAAAACGATGAATTTTTCAGAAGCGATTATTCGTCGTTTCACGATTCGCGAGATTTAATGCAAGCCGAACTTGACGAAACCGATTTTTCGCTTCCGTGGAGTTTTAACTTAACCTACAATTACGGATTTTCCAAACCAACTCCGGCACTGGGTAATTCCCGTTCTACGATTAACGCAAGTTTAAGTTTTAATCTTACAAAAAAATGGAAATTCACAATGCGTGCAAATTACGATTTTGTAAACGAAGAAATTTCCGCACCGGTTTTTACTGCTTATCGTGATTTAGGATGTTGGGAAATGTTTTTTACTTGGTATCCGCTCGGGAATTACCGCGGTTTTAAATTCAATATTCGATTGAAAGCACCGGAACTACGCGACATTAAATTGGAAAAATCGAAAGATATTTTTTCGGGGAGATAAAAATGGTTAATTATTTAATTGACGGAAATAATCTCATTTGGAAAATTCCCGAGCTTGCAAAATTACAAAAAGATGAATTGACAAGATTTGCAGCGCGTGAAAAATTAATACATCGATTAGAACGACATTTTGCAGGTAAAAAAATAAGCGTAACCGTTTTTTTCGATGGTGCCCCGCACGGAAATTTCGGCGGAGGAATAAAAACAAAATATTCGTACGAAAAAGAAGCGGATGATTTGATTAGAGCTGCTATTGAAAGACTGAAAACAAAACACACAACCACCGTAGTTTCATCGGATAGAAAAGTTTTCGATTACGCAAAAATAAACGGCTGTAAAGCAATGACAAGTGAAGAATTTTCGCGGTTACTAGAAATTGAACAAACTAAAAGAAACAACGAAGAAATACCTGAGGAATTACAAAACCAAGATTGGCTTAAAATTTTTACTTCCGGTAAAAATGAATAAAATATTAATGTTGTTTTAAATCGAATATACTCATTAGCTAATGAAGAAAACCAATACTTAAAATTTTTTCATTATTTTTGTGCTTTGCAAAATTCAAAAAGTTAAGGATTAAAATGAGATTTACAAAATCGTTTATACCTACGTTAAAGGAAACACCTACGGACGCAGTAATTCCAAGCCACATATTGATGTTACGTGCCGGAATGATAAGATTACTGGCTGCCGGCGTTTATTCGTTTTTGCCTCTTGGCTATAAAATGATAAAAAAAATTACGCAAATTATTCGCGAAGAAATGGATGCAATAGGTGGACAAGAATTTCATTTGCCTGCACTTAATCCCCGTGAAATTTGGGAAGAAACTGACCGCGTAGAAGCATTCGGCGACACAATGTTCCACGTAAAAAATCGCGATTTGGTTTTGGCTCCAACACACGAAGAAATTATGACTTACCACGCAAGAGGCGAATTAAAATCGTATAAGGATTTACCGCAAATCTGGTATCAGATACAAACAAAATTCCGAAACGAAGCTCGTCCGCGTAGCGGTGTTATTCGCGGAAGACAATTTTTAATGAAAGATGCTTATTCGTTCGATAGCTCGTATGAAAATTTGGACAAATCCTACGAAGCACATCGCAAAGCATATCAAAGAATCTTCGAACGTTGCGGGATTAAATACTTTGTTGTTGGTGCTTCAAGCGGAGCAATGGGCGGTAGCGGTTCGGAAGAGTTTATGGTAAAATCGGATGCGGGTGAAGATACTGTTGCTTACTGCGAAAGCTGCGGCTATGCAGCAAACGTGGAAGTGGCACAATCGAAAGTTCAGCCCGTTAAACGCCACGAGGAAAGTAAAGAGATTTACGAAATTCACACACCAAATGTAAAAAGTATAGATGAACTTTGTGAATTTCTCGGTATCGACGAACGAGAAACCGCAAAATCCCGAGTTTACATTTTTGATGAAGAGCCGGTTATGATTTTAATTTCCGGTAATGATGAAGTAAACGAAACAAAACTGGAAAATTACCTCGGTGGTGCTGTTCGTCCCGCACATCCGGAAGAGTTAATGGAAATTACAGGAGCAGATGCCGGCTCGATTGGTCCCGTCGGTTTTAAAGGTAGAATAATTGCCGACGAAAGATTAAAAGATGCGAATAATCTTTACAGCGGTGCAAACAAAAACGATTACCACATTGGTGGAATAGATTTAAAACGCGACGTTCCGAATATTGAGTATGCCGATTTAAGAACTGTTCAAGCTGGAGAAACTTGTATCCGCTGCGGTGAAAAGTTAGACGTTTTCAAAGCAATTGAATTGGGACATATTTTCAAACTCGGGACAAAATATTCCGAAGCACTCGGGGCAACATTCCTCGATGAAAACGGAAAAGAAAAACCGATAATTATGGGAAGTTACGGTATTGGTGTAGAACGTGTTTTGGCTTGTCATATAGAACAAAATTATGATGAAAAAGGAATTGTTTGGGACGAACACTTAAAGCCGTTCGATATTCACCTCATCGGTTTGAATATGAAAAAGGAAATTGTTTCGCAAACATCCGAAAAAATTTACAATGATTTGACCTCCGCCGGATACGATGTTTTGTTTGACGATAGAACAACAGTGCAAGCAGGCGTAAAATTTAACGATGCGGATTTGATTGGAATTCCCGTCCAGGTAATTATTGGCGAGCGTGGTTTGAAAGAGAATAAAATAGAGATTAAACTACGTAAAACGGGAGAAAAAATTTCAATTACATTAAACGAACTTTCGGAGAAATTAAAAGAACTCGTTCAATAAAATTAAATAGGGACGACATTGCTTCGTCCCTACTTGTTTTTCTTAGTTTTCAATATTTGTTAAAATTAAATTTAGTTGTTTTCCCTTTCGAGTATTTCAATTATTTGATTAATTACTTCATTTAGATTTTCGTTTATTTCTATTCTTAAAACATTTCTTCCTTTTTCCAGCAGTGCTTTTCTATCTCCAAGAGATTGGGCGAAAATCAGTGCATCGAAAGTAAGCAACGCTTCTTCGGAACCGGGTTCGTCGGGAATTTTCAAATCGTAATTTGTTCTTTCAGCAAATTGGATAAAAATTCCGTTACCCGAATCTCCTTTATGCAATTGTCCCGTGGAGTGTAAAAACCGCGGTCCGAAACCTATTGTTACGGCAACATTAAATTTCGAGAAAATATAATTTCCCAAACGTTCGAAAATTTTACGGTTGGTAGAATTGTTTTCAAGAAAAGCTTGAATTGCCACATACGGTCTTCCGTAATAATCGTCGAGGCAATCGGAAACTTTACAAAACAATTCCGAAAACATTTTACTTAAAGGTTTTACTTTGCCATTTGGGAAATAAATAGCATTTTTAAAATAAACACCTTCTCCGGCATCGCCAGTTTCGCCGGTTTCGATATAACGATTAACAAATTCCTTTGCTGCAATTTTTGCCGCTTCAACGTCCGGTTGATCAAACGGATTTATGTTCATAATATGACCAGCAACAGCCGTCGCAAATTCCCATAAATAAAAGTAAGCTCCCAATTCGTAAATATCATCTAAAATAATTTCAATAACCGGAAACCCATTTCGTTTAAGATTTTCAACAGCAAGCCTTTTCTTATCGTCGGAATCGGTATGCGTGTAAACAAAAATTCTATCCCGCGAATATTTTGCAGGAATTGAAACACTATCGGTTAGTACCGGTAAAATTCCTTTCCCCTTTTTTCCGGTGCTTTCTGCAATTAATTGTTCAATCCACGCACCAGCCGGTTTTAACTTTTCGGAAAAAACAAGTGTTAGTTTATCCTTTCCTTCTTCAGCGAGTAATCCGAGGAAAGTACCGAGCAACATCGAGTAATTTTCTTCACTACTTTCGCTATTTATCGTTTCTTCCGAAAATCTTTTAGCCATATTTAATAATTTTTTCAAATCGCTTCCGATTACCGAAGCAGGAACAAGTCCGAAATACGAAAGAGCGGAAAATCTACCGCCAATATTAGGATTATTCAAAAATATTTTGCGAAAATGTAATTCTTCGGCAAGT
Source organism: uncultured Melioribacter sp. (assembly GCA_964477915.1). Lineage (GTDB taxonomy): Bacteria > Bacteroidota > Ignavibacteria > Ignavibacteriales > Melioribacteraceae > WGAL01. The sequence goes on from CAYZGB010000029.1 coordinate 17,665, forward strand.
GTTTGCAGCTTACTGCCCGGGTCTGTAACGGCAACAAAATGCTCGCCTGTTTTTTCGCCTTTAACTGATTTTATTTTATTAAAAAAATATTTCATTAAGGAAAGTGTTTCGACTGTACCACCGGATTTTGTGGAAACAATAAATAAAGTATTGGCAAAATCCAATTTGTTTTCAACGGCAAGAATTTGTGCCGGATGAGTTGAGTCAACTACAAGCAATTCGGGGTAATCGGAGAAATTTCCGAAAATTTGCATAAAAACTTCCGGAGCCAAACTCGAGCCTCCCATTCCGAGCAAAACCGCTTTTTTGAAACCGGCGTTTTTAATCTCTTCGGCAAAATCATTTA
>CAYZGB010000030.1:0-2128 GCA_964477915.1 uncultured Melioribacter sp.
CTTCTTTAGTCGGGGCGGTTCCGAGTTTCGGAAAACCTGCGACCTTCCCGACAAACGTCGGGACGCGCTAACCGGACTTTTAATTTAATTCATAAAATATAAGAACTATTTCTCTTCTTTAGTCGGGGCGGCAGGATTTGAACCTGCGACCTCCTGCTCCCAAAGCAGGCGCGCTAACCGGACTACGCTACGCCCCGAATAAATTTCTAATTTTAGCCTTTTAATTTAATTTTTTTCTTTTTTAATGTCAATATTTGGTTCTACAAGATTCTACAAGATTCTGAAAATACAAAATTATGGTTATTTGTTTATTGCTATTAAAATGCTAATGGGGTAAGTAATTTGAATAGAATCGAAATTGCATTTGAGAGTTTACGTGTTTCTAAACTCATACTTTCTTATATTTAATGTTTTGAATAAAATAACTCGTAAATATTGAAAGGGAAATAATGAAAAGAAACGTAATTCTGTGGCTGCTTGCCTTAATTATTACTTTAGCTTCCGCAGCTTACCAACGAATGACCGGACCAACCTACCCTAAAAAAGTTTCGATAAAACTAAACGAAAAAGAAATTAACTTTAAACTTCCACGTTCGCACGGCGGGAATGACGACCAAGTTGTTGCAATTCCGGTTTCCGATACTAACATTAAAGCATTTCTTGTTTGGAAACGATACAAAACAAAAGACGCTTGGACGTATGAACCGATGAAAGCACGCAATGATTCGTTAGTAGCATTTTTACCCGGTCAACCGCCGGCTGGGAAATTGGAATATTTTCTTGTTTACGAAAAAAACGGAATTAAACATACTATTCCCGAACATTCCACTGTTGTAATTCGTTTTAAAGGTAAAGTTCCTTTGTGGGTTTTAATTCCTCATATTATTGCAATGTTTACGGCAATGCTCTTTTCGATGAGAGTTGGTCTTGAAATATTTAACAAAGAAAAAACCGATAAGTTCAAAAAATATACTTACTGGACAATCGCATTTCTTTTTATCGGCGGATTTATTTTCGGTCCGTTAATGCAAAAATATGCTTTCGGTGAATATTGGACGGGCGTTCCGTTCGGTTACGATTTAACGGATAACAAAACATTAATTGCAATGCTCGGCTGGGTAATTGCCTCGTATATGTACAAAAAATCTCAAAAGCCTTTACGTTGGGCAGTTGCAGCATCGTTGTTAATGTTTGGAATGTATATGATCCCGCACAGTGTACTCGGCTCCGAATTAGATTACAATAAGTTGGATGCACAGAAAAAACATCAACAAAAGAAAACTGAAATTGTTACGGATTCTACTCAAAAAACAGTGAATTCATTACACAAAAATTATAAGAATAAGTAAAAGGTGAGACAATGAAGAAGTTATTCGCAATTTTATTTCTTTCTGTATTTGCAACTATTTTTGCACAAGATAGCTTGCAAGTAATGTTACCGGTTAAATCTACCGGTGTTGCCGAATTTCTAAAAGAACATCCCAAATACGACGGTCGCGGAACTATTGTATTTATTTTCGATACCGGCGTAGATATGGGAATTGACGGCTTGAAAAAAACTTCGACCGGCGAAACAAAAGTAATTGATGTTCGCGATTTTACCGGACAAGGCGACATCAAATATTACGAAGCCGATATTGACGACGAAGACGATAATTATTACTTCGAAAACGAAGATATGGGCTACAAAGTTTTTGGTGCTAACAAATTACCGCTTAAAGCTTATGATGATAAATATTTCATTGGTAATTTGCCTGAAACGTTGTGGAAAAATTCCGGTTCCGGCGTTACAGACGTAAACGGAAATAACACAACAGATGACAATTTTTATTTTGTGGTTTTCCAAGCGAAAGAAAACGATTGGGTGATGTTCATTGATAAAAACGCAAACGGCGATTTAAGTGATGAAAAACCGTTGCGTAATTATCGAGTAAATCACGATACTTTTACTTTTAAATCACCCGACGATTTACCCGATTTTACAATTGCAATCAACATTTTCCCCAATGAACACAAGGTTTCGTTTTTCTTCGATGACGGAAGTCACGGAACACATTGTGCCGGAATTGCAACCGGTTATCACATTGGCGGAACAAACTTAAACGGCGTTGCACCAGGTGCACAAGTA